>CAMTGL010000167.1 GCA_947071955.1 uncultured Plesiomonas sp. | reverse complement strand
GTTACATGGCACTTTTTACATACAGGTCAAATCGGTGGCTTTTGGTTGGCACGGCAGCACTGGCTTTTTGTCCGGCAAGTGGTGGCGCATAATCGGGGCGTTTTACCACAACACGGCGGGTGGCCAGTTGTAATGCCGGTGCAAGCAGGGAGTCGGCATCCAGATCGGCCCCAACCAATGACTGAAATACCCGCATCTCTTTTTTCACCAGCGCCGATTTGGTTTTATGCGGATACATAGGGTCAAGATAGACCACATCGGGCGGTGGCGTGAGGTTATGCAGTGCATCAATGCTTGAAGCGTGCAGCAGTGTCATGCGTTGCTGCATCCAGCCACCAATTTCCGGATCGGCATACGCGCGTTGCAGGCCATCATCGAGCAGCGCAGCCACAACTGGGTGGCGCTCTAGCAACCGGACGTTGCAGCCAAGGCTAGCGAGTACGAAACCATCGCGCCCCAAACCTGCGGTCGCATCGACCACATCCGGCAGGTAGCCTTTTTTGATGCCGATAGCTTTGGCCACTGCCTCACCGCGTCCGCCGCCAAACTTGCGCCGATGCGCCTGCGTACCGGCCACAAAATCGACATAAATTGCACCAAGTTTTGGCTCATCACATTTTTGTAGCTCAAGACGATGTTCAGTTAATACCAAGGCAAAAGGGGCATCTGGGGTGTTAACTAATTGCCAGCGCGCAGCGAGTTCCGTCAGCCGCGCGGCATCGGCAGGACATAGGCAAATAAGTTGGATCGGGTACAAAGCAGACTCCTGAACATCGGCGCGGCACACCTGCGGGAGGCTGCATCAGCGATAATAGGCGAGCAGAGCATGACCGAGTTCGGCAATTTCTGACCACACAACAACAAAACAAAAAGAAAACCAAAAGGCAAAAAAAAGCACGCTATTATAGCGTGCCTGTGATCAAAACCTAGTCTGTGGCGGTATCAGCTCTTGGTTTGTATCCCGCCAAAAAGGTTTTATTGCGGTAGATTCTACGCGCTGGCATTTCACCCAGCCGAATTTAGCCCGCAATACCTTTGTGGCGCAGCAGAGCATCAAGCTGCGGTTCACGGCCACGAAAACGCTTAAACAGGGCCATTGGTGCTTCTGAGCCGCCACGTTCAAGAATGTTGTGCAGGAAATCGTGCCCAACTTGCGGGTTGAAAATGCCCTCTTCCTCAAAACGGGCAAAGGCATCGGCTGACAGTACTTCAGCCCACAGATAGCTATAGTAACCGGCTGCATAGCCACCGGCAAAGATATGGCTAAAGCTGTGCGGGAAACGCTGCCAGCGCGGGGCTTCTATTACCGCGACTTTGTCTTTCACATCAAACAGCATTTCCAGTACGCGCGCACCCTGTTCAGGCTGGTATTCATGGTGCAGACGGAAATCAAACAGGGCAAATTCAAGCTGACGCAGCACAAACATGGCGGCCTGATAGTTTTTTGCATCGAGCAATTTTTGCAGTTTATCAGCCGGTAATGGTTCACCGCTCTCATAGTGGCCAGAGATAAAGGCCAGTGCTTCAGCTTCCCAGCACCAGTTTTCCATAAACTGGCTTGGCAGCTCAACGGCATCCCACGGTACGCCGTTAATGCCAGAGACCGCGCCGGTATCCACTTCGGTCAGCATGTGGTGAATGCCGTGACCAAATTCGTGGAACAGTGTGGTGACTTCATCATGGGTAAACAGTGCCGGTTTGCCGCCGACCGGTTTGTTGAAGTTACAGGTGAGATAGGCGACCGGTTTTTGCAGTGTGCCGTCTAAACGGCGGTTACGGCCGATACAGTCATCCATCCATGCGCCGCCACGTTTATGTTCGCGGGCATACAGGTCAAGGTAGAAGCTGCCGCGCAACTGGCCTTGTGCATCAACCAGTTCAAAGAAGCGGACGCTGTTATCCCATACATCAATGCTGTTTTCTGTGGCGTTCGCAGCCGTGTCACCGGTGTGCGTGGCGCGCTCACGGGCCTGAATGCCGAACACGCGCTGCAAGACTTCAAACAGCCCGCTGATCACACGGTCTTCCGGAAAATAGGGGCGCAGCTCTTCATCACTGATTGAGAACAGGTGCTGTTTTTGTTTTTCGCTGTAATAGGCCACATCCCACACATCAAGCTGTTCGGCCTGACAGTGCTGACGGGCAAAATCTTGCAATTCGGCCAGCTCTTTTTGCCCCTGTGTACGGGCACGGGTAGCCAGATTGTTTAAAAAGTCGAGCACCTGCTGCGGGTTTTCGGCCATTTTGGTGGCCAGTGATTTATCGGCATACGTTGGGAAGCCAAGCAGTTGTGCCAGCTCGTGGCGCAGGGCAAGGATCTCTTCAATCAGCGGGGTGTTATCCCACTGACCCGCCTGCGGGCCTTGATCGGAGGCGCGGGTATTGAAAGCCTGATACAGCTCTTGGCGCAGTGCGCGGTTGTCACAGTAGGTCATCACCGGCAGGTAGCTTGGGATATCCAACGTCAGCAGATAGCCTTGCTGCTCTTTAGCCTCGGCCGCAGCTTGTGCAGCCAGCAGAGCGCTTTCTGGCATACCGCTGAGATCGGCAACATCAGTGACCAGCTTGCTCCAGCCCATGGTGGCATCGAGCACATGGTTACTAAACTGGTTCGACAACGCCGATAACCGCGCCATAATTTCCCCGTAACGCTGTTGCTGTTCGGGGTTTAGCGCGATACCTGAGAGTTCAAAATCGCGCAGGCTGTTTTCTACGGCTTTGCGCTGCGCGCCGGTTAACTGGCTGAACGCTTTGCTATCGTGCAAACTTTTGTAGGCTTGATACAAATCGGCATGTTGCCCCATCCAAGTGCCGTACTCTGACAACAGCGGCAAACACTGCTGGTAGGCATCACGCAGTTCAGGGCTGTTTTTAACGGAGTTTAAATGGCCCACCGGTGACCATAAGCGGCTAAGGCGATCATTAACTTCGGCCAGCGGCTCGCACAAGTTTTCCCACGTAAAAGGCGCGCCGTGCGCCAGTACGCGGTCAACTTCAGCGCGGCATTCGGCAATAGCCTGCTCGACCGCCGGAACAACCTGCTCCGGTTTAATCTGGGAAAACGGCGGTAATCCGTTGAAGCTCAGCAGCGGGTTGCTCATGGTCAGTTATCCTTAAAATAAAGTATCTCTGTATAAGATGGCGACACAACAGGCGAAATTCAATGGTGACTCAGGCATAATGTGCGATCAAAGAGAGAGGTTATCATGCTCAGCTATCGACACAGTTTTCACGCCGGCAATTATGCCGATGTTCTCAAGCACAGCGTTCAATCGCTGATTATTGAAGCGCTCAAGCAGAAAGATAAGCCGTTTCTGTATCTTGATACCCATTCAGGTGCTGGGCGTTACTATCTAAAAAGTGATCACGCCACCAAGACCGGTGAGTACCTTGAGGGCATTGCGCGGATCTGGCAGCGTGATGATATTCCTGAGCTGCTGGCCCCGTATATTTCGGCAGTAAAAGCGGTCAACCGCGGCCCGCAACTGTTCCACTATCCGGGTTCGCCGCTGATTGCCCAACATTTGTTGCGGGCACAAGATCGTATGCTGCTGACCGAGCTGCACCCAAGTGATTTTCCGCTGCTGCGCAGTGAGTTTTCACGTGATGAGCGCGCTACTGCAAAACGCACCGACGGTTATCCGCAA
Organism: uncultured Plesiomonas sp.; assembly: GCA_947071955.1. Taxonomy (GTDB): domain Bacteria; phylum Pseudomonadota; class Gammaproteobacteria; order Enterobacterales; family CAMTGL01; genus Plesiomonas. The sequence continues at coordinate 1,192 of CAMTGL010000167.1, read as the reverse complement.
CTGAAATCTCAGTTGCCGCCGAAAGAGCGCCGCGCATTGGTGCTGATTGACCCGCCTTACGAGCTGAAAGAGGATTATCAGCGCGTGGTCGAGGCGATTGTTGAAGGGCATAAGCGTTTTGCTACCGGTGTGTATGCTATTTGGTATCCGGTTGTGTTGCGCCAGAATATCAAGCGTATGCTGCGCCAACTGGAAGAGACCGGGATCCGCCGCATCATGCAAATTGAATTAGGCATCAAACCCGATTCTGATCATCGCGGAATGACCGCTTCCGGCATGATTGTGATTAACCCGCCGTGGCAACTCGAAGGCCAAATGCAAACCCTGTTGCCGTGGATGACCGAAGCCATGACACCAGAAGGTACCGGCCATTTCAGCGTTAACTGGGTTGTGCCAGAGTAAACACCGCGCCATTTTCTGAATAACATCGCACACCGTCGACCGGCTGATATTTTTTCAGCCGGTTTACCTGCCTACCGCACTATTTGGTTACCGGTTATCGGTAAAAAATCAGTATCCTGTTTCAACGCGCATTGATGCATATCAACACCGCATTTATCCGCGGCTGCATACTTAGCCGCGCGCGCTGTGTAATAAGATGAACGGCTGTTACGGCAAAAGCCGCGCTATCTCGACAGAACAGAAGCTGAAACACCGCCTGTTATCGCGATTTGTTAGACTCATTAATGTCACATTTTGATGAACATCACTGAAAAGCCTTTCTCTTATTAAGGATATCGCTGCGCTGCATGTCTTTTAACTTCCCACTGCAAAAGCGTTACACCGTACGCCGCCTGAGTATTGCACTCTTAGTTGGCTTGTTGTGTGTGCTGTTATCCCTGCTGAGTAGTTTTTTGCAGTTGCAAGAACAGGCCAGCCAGCAGCAGCAACAGATCTTAAATCAAGTGAGCGCTGATATTTTAAGCCAGAAACTGTTTAATAAGCGCTGGCATTTGACATTACGCGAACAAATTGGCCAGCCGTGTGAGGCTATTCGCGGCGCATTACAACAGGCTGCTACGCGTGATCGTGAAGTGCGCAGTTATCTGCTCATCCGCAACAGCAAAGTCTATTGCGCCTCAGCCAACCTTGAGGATGAGAGTCAGGTTGTTGCCCCGATTTTACCTCTGCTACTGCAACATCCACACGGTCTGATGTTTAGCTATGACCCGCTGGGCGGCTACGCCCTGAT
>CAMTGL010000166.1 GCA_947071955.1 uncultured Plesiomonas sp. | reverse complement strand
AACAGTTGTCCGATACTGCTCCCTTCCATCAGTCCCTCCGACTTATATTCATCGTTATTATTGGTGCTTTTGCATTTTTATCTTCCATGATAATGCTTAATAAAAACGGGCAGCTCAAGGCTGCCCGTTCGGAATTTGCACATTTTCTGCCAGATTACGCTAAAAATGGTGGCTCATCGCCCAAACCACGCGGTTTTACACCTGAGAAACCGTGGCAGATTAGCCCGCATGAATCCATCTCGGTAAATAATCAATCGCGGTAAATCGAAAAATGGTGGTAGTGATCAACAATCTGCTGACGGGTCAGCATAAAGACACCCAAGCCACCGTGTTCGAACTCCAGCCACGTGAATGGCACATCAGGATACTGCGCTTCTAAATGGATCATGCTGTTGCCCACTTCGCAGATCAGTACGCCGTCATCACTCAGATAATCCGGTGCACAGGCTAAAATGCGCTTAGTCAGTTTCAACCCATCACGGCCTGATGCCAGACCAATCTCTGGCTCATGGCGATATTCATCAGGCATATCGGCAATATCTTCGGCATCAACATACGGTGGGTTGGTGACGATCAGGTCATATTTATCCTGCGGCAGATCGCGGAAAACATCAGAGCGAATCGGGGTAACTTGCTGCTCTAAGCCGTGTTCGTAGATATTGTGTTCAGCAACAGACAGTGCATCCGGTGAAATATCTACAGCATCAACCTCTGCATCAGGAAATTGTGCGGCACAAGCAATGGCGATACAGCCGCTTCCGGTGCACATATCCAAAATACGCTTTGGTTCACGCGGTAATAAGCCAGCAAAATGGTTTTGGATCAACTCACCAATCGGTGAACGTGGCACTAATACCCGCTCATCCACATAGAATTCCATGCCGCAAAACCAAGCACTGTTGGTGATATACGCTACCGGTACGCGCTCATTAATCCGACGCACAACACGTTCGATAACGCGGTGACGTTCACTGGGGATAAGGCGGCAGTTACGCATCTCTTGCGGTAAATCCAGCGGCAGATAAAGGGTTGGCAGCACTAATGACAGGGCTTCATCCCACGGATTATCTGTACCGTGACCATAATAAATACCGGCAGCATTGAAGCGGCTGACTGTCCAGCGCAGCATATCTTGTACGGTATGCAGCTCATTGACGGCTTCATCAATAAAAATCTTATCCACGTGTAAAACCTCGCAACGTGATAATCTCGTGGTAGTTTCACTATATAATTAATGACTGATACTGACCCGATATCACATGAAGAAAAAAAATACGTTGTCCGAAGACGATTGCACCTTGTTTAAGGAAGCCATACAAGGGGCGAAAAAGATAGTGCAGGATACCATAATCCCGCCACGCATTCAGCGTCCTGAACGTGCGCAAATCCGCCTTCGTCAGGAGCAAAAAGATGCCAGCTTCTACTTTTCTGACGAATTTCAGCCACTGATTGAGCACGACGGGCCAGTCCGCTATGTCAGAGCGGATGTCAGCCATTATGAGCTCAAGCAGTTACGGCGCGGTGATTTTACACCGGAGCTGTTTCTTGATCTGCATGGATTAACGCAAGAAGAGGCAAAAAAAGAGCTAGGCGCGCTGCTGGCCGCCTGCCGGCGTGAACATGTTTCCTGTGCCTGTGTGATGCACGGTTATGGCCGCCATGTGTTAAAGCGGCAGTCGCCGTTGTGGTTAGCACAGCATCCGGAAGTGAGAGCATTTTATCAAGCCCCTAAAGAGTGGGGCGGTGATGCGGCGCTGTTGGTATTGCTCGATGTGGTGGAGTAACCGCACGCTAAACTTACAAAATGGTACGTGCCGGTGACTCCGTGATGTTAAGCCTGAACTATCAATAAAAGCCGGCAATAAAAGCCGACTGGCTACAAAAGCTGGTTTGGCTGTATCAGGCGTAGCAATTTTCCCTGACCTGTGCTGGCATCAATGTGCAGATGTGCCAGCCCAGAGGTCGCAAACATCGGCGGAACTTCGCCGGTACACAGATCAGCTACCAGATAGCCCACCAGCGGCAGGTGTGACACGACTAGCACACTGCTTAGGCCGCTGGCTGCCAGTGCGGTCAGGTAATCGGCTACCGGCCGAGGGTTACAATCGGGTGTCAGGGCATCCCAGATCTCTGTTTCTTTAATCGCCGGTAGCAGCGGCTTTACCACATCAAAGGTTTGCTGGGCGCGGAGATAGGGGCTGACAAGCGCACGCTCAATGCCGGCGGTATCCACCTCGGTTATCTTGCTATATTGTGCGGCCAGCCATGTTGCAACCCGTTGGGACTCTTCACGTCCGCGCGGGGTCAGTGCACGCTGGGCGTCGGTAGCGGCCTGATGACCGGCTTCACCGTGTCGCATAATAAATACTTGCATAATAACGGTAATCTTCTGTTTTAATCGGTTTATCCGAAGGCCAACTCATTCGCCGAAAAAAAGCAAACCGCAATATTTTAATTACTGCATTGAGATGATGCACGGCATGCCACAACAGAATAAGCAGTAAGGCAAATCTGTTAGGCGAGCATGAATCGTTAAGCCTAAAGATGATATTGTGCCTGAATATGTCTAAGAACTAAACGCCTGACCCAATCAACGTGATACTCACCGCATGTTGCGCAATAGGGCTTTTCCCTTTCTTTCTGCGCAGCAGTACCTGATAAACCCAGTAATTTAGCCACTTAGCGTCAGAAAACCTGCTCGTAAACCTCGGCCAAATCTTTGCAATACAGGGAGTAATATCGATAGGTTATCTGCCAGATATTGCACCAAGCCCCCGATAAAAAGCACAGAAAGAAAATTGCACACTGTCTGCTCACGCACCATAATGTGAACACGCTGTATACAAAAATACACATGATAATCGTCTGTACAGCGCTGCCTTCGCATGATTTTACGCGTGTTGCCAACACCTCTTATTTTTATTTACTTTGACTGACCGAGGCACTGCCGTGCACCAAAGCCCCAACGATCATAAACAATATCGTGCTCTGATTTTATCCAACAAACTACGGGTATTGCTGATTCATGATGCATCTACTGCACGTGCAGCGGCGGCATTGTCAGTACAAACGGGGCATTTTGATGATCCACAAGATCGTCAAGGCATGGCGCACTTCCTTGAGCACATGCTTTTTTTAGGGACAGAAGCCTACCCGCATGCAGGCGATTTTCAGCAGTTTATCAACCGCCACGGCGGGAGCAACAATGCGTGGACAGGCACTGAACATACCAGCTATTTTTTTGATATCTCGGCAGATTTTTTTACCGAAGGGCTCGATCGCTTTGCACAATTTTTTACTGCCCCACTGTTTCATCCAGAATTGGTGGATAAAGAGCGGCAGGCCATTGATGCAGAATATAAATTAAAGATTAATGATGATGTGCGCCGTTTGTATCAGGTGCATAAAGAGACGGTAAATCCGGCGCATCCGTTTGCTAAATTTTCGGTCGGTTCGGAAGAGACACTGGCCGACCGTGAAAAACGCACGGTACGTGATGATTTGCTGGCTTTCTACCAGACCCACTATCAGGCATCACGTATGTGTCTTGCGGTGATAGGGCCTCAGAGTTTAGCGCAACTGCAAACGTGGGTTGAAACCTACTTTTCGGCAATTCCAGACTCCACGGCTATTTCAGCGCTCACCGCTCAGTCTGAGCCGCGTCTTTATCCACCAGAGGCTGCATTACCGCCGCTGTACCGGCCCGAAGATTTGCAAACCCTGATTCAGATTGAACCTAAAAAAGAGATGCGCAAGCTGACGCTGACCTTTCCTCTGCCCAATGTAGATGCTTTGTATCCACAAAAACCGCTCTCATTTATTGCTCACTTACTGGGTTATGAGGGGCAAGGCAGCCTGTTATCTTGGTTAAAACAGCAGGGTTGGGTGAATACGCTATCAGCCGGCGGCGGGATCAGTGGCGCAAATTTTAAAGATTTCACGGTCAGCGTACTGCTTACGCCTCAAGGGGTTAATCAGGTTCAGGCCATTATCGGCGCAATATTTTCGTATTTATCTCTGATAGCGCAACAGGGTTTGCACGCGTGGCGCTATGCCGAAAAACGCACGGTACTCGATGCAGCGTTTCACTTTCAAGAGCCGTGCAAACCGATTGATCTGGTCAGTCATTTGGTCATGAATATGTTTATCTATTCCGCCGAAGATCTGATTTGTGGTGATTATATGATGCGACAATTCGATGCCGAACAAATTAATCATTTTCTTGATCTGATGCAGCCAACCCGCTGCCGCGTAACGCTAATTGCACCGGAAGTCAGCACCGATAAACAGGCTCAGTGGTATTTTACCCCCTATTCGGTTACACCGCTGCCACCGGAATGGGTTGCCCAATGGCAATGCTTGCGCGATCAAGCCGCGCATAACAGTGCGCTTTATCTGCCTGAACCTAACCCCTATCTTATCGAGTATTTGCAACCGCAAACACTGGAAAATACCACTGCTCACCCACAACTGCTAAGTGACAGTAGTGGTTTTCGCTTATGGCACTGCCAAGAGCCAGAGTTTCATCTCCCTAAAGGGCATCTGTATATCGCTATAGATAGCCTGAATGCGGTCAGCTCTGCACGCCATGTGGCATTGACCCGTTTATGTGTAGAAATGCTAATAGATTCACTGACCGAAGAGACCTACCCCGCAGAGCTAGCCGGTATCGGCTACAATATTTATGCTCATCAGGGGGGCGTTACGCTGCATCTTTCCGGTTTCAGTGCCAAACAGCCGCTGTTGCTGGCCACCATTTTGCACCGATTCACCCACCGAGAGTTCACGCAGGCACGCTTTGATACGATTCGTGAACAACTGCTGCGAAACTGGCGTAATGTGGCTGAAGATAAACCT
>CAMTGL010000165.1 GCA_947071955.1 uncultured Plesiomonas sp. | reverse complement strand
TTATCTTCATTGATAGTTGGGTTCTCTTGAAGCGGGTAAAGCAGGCCACGGATGCCTACACCGCCGGAGAGGTGTACGTTTTTACCAATTTGCGCACAAGAGCCGACGGTTGCCCAAGTATCAACCATTGTACCTTCATCAACAAACGCACCGATATTGACATAAGAAGGCATCAATACGGTATTTGATGCAATGTGTGCACCTTTACGTACCGTAGCAGAAGGGACAACACGCATACCCTCTTTTTCAAAACGGGCTTGATCATACTCGGCAAACTTCAATGGGGCTTTATCGAAGTAGCGGGTTTCCGCGCCATCAATCACTTGGTTTTCATTGATACGGAAAGAGAGCAGTACGGCCTTTTTTAGCCACTGATGAGTGATCCACTCACCGTTTACTTTTTCAGCAACCCGTTTTTCACCGCTGTCGAGCAGAGCAATTGCTTGGTCTACTGCGCTACGCAATTCAGGTTGGGCATTGGCCGGTGTAATTTCTGCGCGGCGTTCAAACGCCTCTTCAATAATCGATTGCAAGTGGGTCATTACTCGTCCTATCTGATTGAGTCGGTGGAATACTTTAATCTATCTGTATTACATACTTGTATCACATTTTTTCGGTCTGGTTGAGTTCGGAAGTTAAACGAGCATGCAAATAATCACAGGTTTCGGGGGCAAGCGCTTTACGTTCATGATCACTAAGGATAAACAGATCTTCAACCCGCTCGCCAATGGTGGTGATTTTTGCCCCGCGCAGTGAAATACCGGCATCGGCAAAAATAGCCCCAACCTGTGCCAGTAACCCCGGCATATCAAGTGCAACCAGCTCCATCAGCGTACGTTTATTCCCACGGGTATGAATGAAAGAGACCTCTGTCGGCACACTAAAGTGGCGTAACTTGGGTGAGGCGCGGCGCGCGCGTTGGATATTGACATCGGTATCACTGAGTGCCTTTTCGAGCGCAGTTTTCAGGCTGTCATGGCGATCGGGCGCTAACGGCGCACCATCAGGTTCGAGCACCACAAAGGTGTCGAGCGCATAACCATCGCGGCTGGTGATGATCTGTGCATCATGGATACTCAAATTTTTACGATCCAGCTCACCGGCTACGGTGGCAAACAGACGTGGCTGATCCGGGCAATAGATAAAGATCTCGGTTCCGCCTCGGGTGGCATGGCGGCTGACCAGTACCAACGGTTGCCCTTGTGGATGCTGTAGCAGTTCTTTGGCGTGCCATGCAATTTGGCGTGGGGTGTGACGTAAAAAGTAGTCGATACGGCAGCGCTGCCACAATGTCTGAAGCGCCTGTTCATCAACCTGATCAATCCGTAGCAGTGCCAAAGCCTGCTCACGGTGATGACGAATTCGTAGCCGAATATCCAGCGAACTCTCCAACCCTTGCCGTAGCTGCCGGTCGGTTGCAAAGTAGAGTTCGCGCAACAGCGTCTGCTTCCAGCTGTTCCAGAGTGTTTCATTGGTTGCGCAGATATCTGCTACAGTCAGGCACAACAGATAGTTGAGGTAATCTTCGTGTTTGACCTCACCAGCAAAGGTACGGATCACATCGGGGTCATGAATATCACGCCGCTGCGCGGTGACAGACATCAGCAGATGGTGCTTGACCAGCCATGACACTAAACGCGAATCGGCCTCACCATACCCGTGCAGACGACAAAAATCATACGCATCATCGGCCCCGATCAGTGAGTGATCGCCACCACGCCCTTTGGCGATATCGTGAAACAGCGCGCTCAGTAAAATCACCTCACGCGAGGCGAGGCGTGGGAAAACCTCAACGCACAGTGGGTGACGTTGGCGCTGCGCTTCATTGGCAAAGCTTTCCAGTTTGAGCAGAACCCGAATAGTGTGCTCATCCACCGTATAGGCATGAAACAGATCAAACTGCATCTGGCCGACAATCTGGCTCCATTGCGGAAAATAGGCAGCCAGTACACCGTGCTGGTGCATAGGTAAAAATGCGCGTTGTACCGCATCAGGCTGGGCCAATAGCGCGACAAAACGTGCTCGTGCGGCAGGGCTTTCACACAAAAAGCCCTTGATATTGCGCCTTGCAAAACGCAGTTGTCGCAGTGTAGTTGAGTAGATCCCACTGATCTGGCGGTTACGGGCCAAATGCAAAAAAAGATCGAGAATTGATTCTGGTTGCTGCTGAAACAGATTGGGATCTTGCAGATCAATCCGGCTGCCGCGCAGTTGGAAGTGCTGATCTAGCGGTTGTGGTTTCTCATTGGCGCTGAGAGATAAAATGGCCTCATCAAACAGCTGTAACAACATCTCATTAAGCTCAAGTACACGGTGCAGAGTACGGTAGAAATCTTTCATCATCCGTTCTACCGGTTGATTACGCACTCCTTGATACCCCAGCATTTGTGCCACAGTAAACTGGCTCTCAAACAGCAACCGGTTATCGTAACGCGTCAGGCTCAGGTGCAGCGCAAAACGCACCCGCCAGAGAAAATCCTGACACTCTTGTAACTCGTTGTATTCCGCTTGAGTCAGAAAACCAAAACGGGTCATCTCATCAAGATTACTGGCACCAAAGTGTCGTCTGGCAACCCAACCTAAAGTGTGAATATCACGTAACCCACCGGGGCTGGTTTTGATATCGGGCTCAAGGTTGTAACTGGTGCCGTGGTAACGTTCGTGCCGCTGACGCTGCTCGGCTTGCTTGGCGCGAAAAAAATCGGGAGATGGCCAAAAGTCATCCGCAAAAATACGCTGTTGTAACCCTGAAAATAGCGGCATATCGCCGCATAATCGGCGTGATTCAAGCAAGTTAGTCGCAACCGTGAGATCATTTAACCCCTCACTGATGCACTCATCCAGCGTGCGCACGCTGTGACCAATCGATAACCGCAGATCCCACAATAGGGTAATAAACTGGCCAATTTGTGCGGCGAGTACCTCATCAACCGGTAATTCACTGAGGATTAGCAAATCAATATCTGACAGCGGGTGCAACTCTCCACGCCCGTATCCCCCCACAGCAACCAGAGCTAAGTGCTTATCTGTAGGGAAGCCAAAGAAAATCCACAAACGTTCAAGCAACTGATCAATATACAACGTCCGGTTCTTGACCAACTGTTCAACCGAGACTCCAGCCGTAAAATCAGCCGCCATCTGTTGCTTTTGTTGCTCTAAATGCACTTTTAGTGCAGGTAAACTCAGTTCAGCGTCCGGTAAATCAAGCAAACAGGGCTGCATCAGGCTTTCCTTAGACTTTGAGGTGATACGGGCAGATATAAAAAAAGCCGGAATTCACCGGCTTTGTAAAGTCTAATTTTGGTTATTTCGACAAACAGTGTTGTCAGTAGACAAAAATCAGTTATGCAGAATGCGTGGCAGCGTTTCATCGTTACGCAGAGTTAGAATCTCACAGCCATCAGCAGTAACCAAAATGGTGTGCTCATACTGAGCAGACAAACTGCGATCTTTGGTTTTCACTGTCCAGCCATCACCCATCAGGCGAACCTGACGCTTACCAGCATTGACCATAGGTTCAATAGTGAATGTCATGCCTTCATGCAAAATCACACCACTGTCGTCAGAGTCATAATGCAAAACCTGAGGCTCTTCATGGAACTGCGCACCGATACCGTGGCCACAATATTCACGTACAATTGAGAAGCCTTCTGCTTCGGCAAATTTCTGAATAGCCTTGCCAATTTCACGTAGACGAATGCCCGGCTTGACCAGTTTTAGCGATAAATACAAGCTCTCTTGTGTGATACGGCACAAGCGTTCACCCAGAATACTCGGCTTGCCCACATTGATCATTTTAGAGGTATCGCCATGATAACCGTCTTTGATCACGGTAATATCAAAGTTCACAATATCGCCATCTTTTAAGACTTTATCGCCCGGAATACCGTGGCAAACCACCTCATTGATAGAGATACAGGTTGATTTTGGAAAACCGTGATAGTTCAGCGGGGCCGGAATAGCCTGCTGCACATTGACAATATAGTCATGACAGATTTGATCCAGCTCACCGGTAGTGATACCGGCTTTGACGTGCGGCTCAATCATCTCAAGTACATCCGCGGCGAGCTTGCCGGCAATGCGCATTTTTTCAATTTCGTCAGCGGTCTTAATGGTAATAGCCATAAAATTTTCCTGGAATTAGCCGCATCGCGCGGCAGTCACTGTCTTTATCTATGGTAACAGCCCATCGGCAGAGAGAAAACCAATCTCAACATAAAGCAATTCAATCTGGAGTTGTGGGTTGAATTATGGTATAAAACGCGCCGGAAATCCGACTATTGAATATCAATGGCGGAACCAAAAAGAACTCATGTGAAATATCACACACGTATCAGCACCGTACACCGGGGTGCTCTGGCCTTCGGGTCTGGAGTCGGTTGTATGGGATACGTGGAGGCTTAACCCCAATCATTTCTGAGGAAAGATTCATGGCAACTGTTTCTATGCGCGACATGCTCAAGGCCGGTGCACACTTCGGTCACCAAACCCGTTACTGGAACCCAAAGATGAAGCCATTCATCTTCGGTGCTCGTAACAAAGTACACATCATCAACCTTGAGAAAACTGTACCAATGTTCAACGAAGCTTTGGCTGAGCTGAGCAAGATCGCTTCCCGTAAAGGCAAGGTTCTGATGGTTGGTACTAAGCGCGCAGCAAGCGAAGCGGTTAAAGAAGCAGCGCTGAGCTGTGATCAGTTCTATGTTAACCACCGTTGGTTAGGTGGTATGCTGACTAACTGGAAAACCGTTCGTCAATCCATCAAGCGTCTGAAAGAGCTGGAAATTCAGTCTCAAGACGGTACCTTTGAAAAGCTGACCAAGAAAGAAGCGCTGATGCGTACTCGCGAGCTGGAAAAGCTTGAGAAGAGCCTTGGTGGTATCAAAGAC
>CAMTGL010000164.1 GCA_947071955.1 uncultured Plesiomonas sp. | reverse complement strand
TTTTGAACCCGATAAATTTTAGATCTTCCGCTTGGGGGCTAATGGGCTCGATGGCGCACGTATTCCAATGACCATGGTGAAGCCAAAATCTGTGCAAACACCTGCACCATTGGTGTTATGCGGTTATGGTGCGTACGGCGATATTGATGATTTAGGGTTAGCACGCAGTTGGTTGCCACTGCTTGAGCGGGGCATGATTTGTGTACAGGCACACGTGCGCGGTTCGGCAACCTGTGGCCGCACATGGTATGAGCAGGGAAAACTGGCACATAAAAACAACAGTTTTACCGATCTTATCGCCTGTGCCGAGCACCTGATTGCTGCACGTTATACCCGTGCCGGACAGATAGGCTTATACGGCGGCAGTGCCGGTGGTTTGCTGGTGGCCGGTGCGCTGAATTTGCGTGCAGAGCTTTTTGGTGCAGTGGTCGCCGCGGTGCCGTTTGTTGATACCTTAACGACGATGCTCGACGCATCACTGCCGTTAACCTGTTTAGAGTATGAAGAGTGGGGCTGCCCAGAAGAGCCAGAAGCGTATGGCTGGATACGTGCCTACTCCCCGTACGATAACTTAAAAGAGCAGCACTATCCGCCGATATTGGCGACCGCAGGGCTGCATGATACCCGCGTGACCTATTGGGAGCCAATGAAGTGGGTAGCACGTATCCGCGATATGCAACAAGGTTGTGCACCGGTATTATGTCATATTGAAACGGATGCTGGACACGGCGGTGCATCCGGGCGCTATGAGTGGATAGCGGAAAGTGCGCTGATTGATGCTTTTTTAATCCGCCATTTGTCAGCCAACGCAAAAATCCCGTTTGGCTGCTAACGTTAGATAGAGTCAGTTATTTTTCAGCGCGTTACCGTACTGGTCAGTGTACTACTTAACGTAAGTTGCTACTTCACTGAGTGCGCTGAATGATAGCTGTATCAGATCACCTGTCATTCTGTTTAAAAAAATAGAGTTTGGTGACGTTGGAGCAGGCTCATGGTGAGCCTGCGTAATACCCATTGCCCACAAGGAGAGTTAGTGATGTACCTCAAGGCAATGTCTTTTAAGGCGATGCTGTTAACCCTGATATCCCGCTGGACCCCGGGATTATCAACACTGTTAAATTACCAACGCGAATGGTTCAAATCAGATGTCACGGCCGGAATATCTGTGGCTGCCGTGGCGCTGCCAGTGGCTATTGCTTATGCCAGTTTGGTGGGCGTTGCACCTGCTGCTGGGCTGTATTCGTGCATTTTACCGATGCTGGCATATGCAGTGTTTGGTTCATCCAAACAACTGATTATTGGGCCAGATGCCGCAACCTGTGCGGTGGTTGCCGCTACGGTCTCCCCGCTGGCGATGGGTGATCCTGAACGCTATTGGCAACTGGTGATTGTCATGACCATCATGACTGGCCTGTGGTGTCTGATAGCCAGCCGTTTTCATTTGGGGATGCTGGCTGATTTTTTATCGCGCCCCATTCTGACGGGTCTGCTCAACGGGGTGGCCGTAACCATTATTGTGGGGCAGCTCAGTAAAGTGTTCGGTTTTACCTACGAACAGCGCTTTTTGATTGAGCGAGTTTTATCTGGCGTAAATTATATTGCACATTCCCATATTGTCACTACGGCGGTCAGTGTACTGACATTGGTATGTATATTGGCCTGTAAACGGATTAAACCGCGCTGGCCAAGTTCGTTGCTGGCGATGATGGTTGCTGCATTTACCGTGTGGCTGTTTAACTTAAGCCAGTATAACGTGGCAACCATTGGCTATGTGCAGGCCGGTTTGCCGGTGGTGCAGTGGCCGGTTTTCCCCCCAGGTTTGCTGCGTGATATTGTCATGCCTGCACTCAACCTTGCCGTAGTCAGCTTCGTAAGCATGATGCTGACCGCGCGCAGTTTTGCCGCTAAAAATGGATATGATATAGATCCTGATCAAGAGTTTCGAGCGCTGGGGCTGGCGAATCTGGCGGCGGCTTTTTCGCAGGGGTTTGCGGTCAGTGGTGCTGATTCACGTACTGCGGTTAATGATGCTAACGGTGGGAAATCTCAGTTGGTGTCAATTGTGGCGGCACTGATGATTGCGGTGGTGATGTTCTTTTTTACCACGCCATTGCAGTACGTACCGATTGCTGCATTAGGGGTGGTATTGATTTATTCATCATTTCACCTGATGGATCTGCGCGGTCTGTTTTTCCTGCGCAAACGCAATAAATCAGCCTTTTGGCTGGCGCTGTTTACCTTTATCAGCGTATTGGTGATGGGGGTTATCCCCGGCATTATGATGGCCGTTTTGCTGGCCTTGGCGCAGTTTATGAAAACGGTATTTCGCCCGACAGAACAACTGTTGGGGCTGGATGAAGAGGGGTTGGTCCGTTCTCTGGGTAACGGTAACGGGATTAAATCATTAGATCAGGTGATGATTTACCGCTTTAACTCACCGCTGACCTACTTTAACGTGCCGTATTTCAAAAAACGGGTACTTGAGCTGGTGGATACGTCAGACAACCAGCCACGCTGGGTTGTGCTTGATGCGGTATCGAGTTTCACCTATGCCGATGTCAGCGTGCTAGCTGTATTGGGTGAGCTGCAAAAAGCGCTGAAACGGCGCAACATTCGTTTAGTGATTGCAGGGCGCTTAACCGAGATGACGCGCTGGCTGAAAGATTCTGGCCTACAAAATGGGGATTATGGCGTTGTGCTACTGCCTGATATCTATTTAGCCGTGCGCTTGGTGCAAAGTGCGCAGTGTGTTGAATGCTCACTGGAAGGTGGCGGTACAGCGTAGCGGTTAAAGCTTGTCAGATTTGAATGCCGAGGTGATTTTTTAGTTAATCGGTATCAAACGGTCAGTGAATACAGGCTGTAAGCTAAGTCTACAAAATGGGTATAAAAAAGGCCGCAGTGTGTTTGCGGCCTTTTTGTTATCTTGGGTCTTTCGATTATTTTGGGTATAGATAAGTGCATTAAAAATAAGTGCGTTGAAAATTACTGCTCACTAACGGTTTCAGCGCGTTTAAATATTTCCAGCATATACAGGCGGAACAGGAAAATGAGCATCAGTGCGCTGGTCAGGTTATAGACTATGCTGACTAAGAGCGCGAACAGCGAACTGTTCATTTGCAGGCTGTTATCCAGCGCACTAATTAAGTACACCACCGGTAAGCGAATACCCAGATAGATAATCAGATAACCTTGTAAAATCAGCTTCATCCACGGTTTTGAGGCGTGCCAGCTCGATTTTAAAGCCTCAATCATGCTTTGGCCTTCAGCAGCCAAAAAGCAAGGGGCCAATGCTAGACGAATAGCAACATAAATACCGGGTAAAATCAGTGCGACAGCACCAGCAAAGGTAGCTAAACCTGACAGCACTTCTACGCCCAGCATCGCAAAATAGAGCGGTACACCGGCCTGTATTGCCGTGCTGAGATTGGCCGTATTTCCCCGCGTACTGAGGATCACAAGGCTCAACAGGCAGCCATTAAACAGTGGCGTTGACAAAATATTGAGCATTGTTTGCGCGCGCATGGTTTTAATGGCGATATCTTGTTGCGACATCTCAACAGTATTAATGCCGCTGAGCATAAAATGCTCGGCAATAACAACAATCAGGGCCGCCAGCAGAGAGAGCAGCAAAACGGTATTGAGGTTATTGCGGATGAAATTAATGCTATCGCGGAACAGTAAATTGGCGTTGGTTGGCATGAAAACTCCTTCCGGTTCATGCAGGGTACGGTGATTGCGGCTGATTGTAGCGGGTTGCCAGACAGAATTAAACGTACATCACCCCGTCAGTGCAGTGGAAAACCAGAATTGTGATTTATTGAGTAGGAAAACTGCGGCAGACCCGTGCAGTTTTCCTTGGTGATGTTTTTTTGTGGTGCCAGTAGATTGAGCACTGAAAATCGCGTAGATACCGTTTTAGAGTAAACCTCTACTGTTGACTCATATTGTCAGCGCAGATTGCGGGTAGCCGCTTTCATCGGGCGGATAAAATCGGTCAGTGCGGTTAGCATCTGTTGCGGTTGGTCAAGATGCTTGGCAATAATATTGACAACCGCTGAACCTGAAATTGCGCCTGCCGCGCCCGCTTGTATTGCTGCGGTGACTTGCGTAGGTTCTGCGATCCCAAATCCCAGCAGTGCCGGTGGCGCATTGTACTCACGCAATTGGCGCACCAGATGATCTAACGGCATTTGTGCTCGACTTTCGGTTCCAGTCACGCCAGCCCGCGAGAGCAGGTAGGTGTACCCTTTACTGTGTTGCGAAACTGCGCGTAGAGTTTGCTCGTCGGCATTGGGCGGGCAGATAAAGATAGTTTCGATACCGTATTGCTCGGCAACAGCTCGAAACTCGCCAGACTCTTCAACCGGAACATCAGCAATCAGCACTGAATCGACACCTGCCTGCGCACATTGAGCATAAAAATGTGCAATCCCGTTGGCGTACACCAGATTTGCGTACATCAGCAGGCCTATCGGAATGGCCGGATGCTTTTGGCGAATTTCGGCGAGCATCTCAAAGCAGACCGAAGGGGTTACTCCGGCATGCAGAGCACGCAAAGTGGCAGCCTGAATTGTGGGGCCATCGGCTGATGGGTCAGAAAAGGGGATGCCCAACTCAAGGGCATCGGCACCGGCTTCAATCAGGGTATCAATAATTGCCAATGATTGAGCACGATGTGGATCACCGAGCATCACAAAAGGAACAAAGGCGGCCTCTTGTTGCGTATGTAAACGGGAAAACAGGGCGGCATAGCGGCCACTGCTAGCCTGAGTTGGTTGTGTGTGGCTGGTATGCATTACATCACCCCGCTGTCTTGCAAAATTTTATGTACAGTGAAGATATCTTTATCCCCACGGCCTGATAAGTTGACCACCAGTAACTGCGATTT
>CAMTGL010000163.1 GCA_947071955.1 uncultured Plesiomonas sp. | reverse complement strand
ATTCACCGGTGCGATAGAGGCTGAAGCCAGTGCTCTCGGGTTAAACTCATCAAACAGTGGCTCTAGTGGCACGCCAAGCGCGGCATCAATCTGCTGACGGGCCAGTTGCCCATCAAAAGAGGCTACCTGATCTTGCAACAAAGCCAACTGATCGGCGATATGCGGCGGGAAAAGATCGCGGCGGGTTGAAAGCATCTGGCCAAACTTGATCCAAACAGGCCCTAAGCTTTGCAGTGCAAGGCGCAGACGCATACCGAGCGGTTTTTCCGGATGCTGATTTTTGATCCAAAAAATACCTTTGCGCGCGATGCGCAGCGGCAATGTCAGGCGCATATCAGGCAGCAGTTCATCTAAGCCATAGCTTAAAAATACCTGTGTAATGCGGTATAAACGGCGAAAATCACTCGGCATCATGGCTGTTTTTCCAAGCGGGCTAACCGCTGTTCAATGCCGGCAAGTTGCACGGCTAAAGCATCAACCTGATCAGCAAAATAGGCCACTTCCAGCCCGCCGGGCGCAAGACGCCACTCTTCAGTCAACACCTGTGCAACATAGTGTTCGTTACGTTGATGCTGCTGTTGCACTGCCTGTAACGTACCGCGCAATACACGGCTAACACCGTGCGCGACAATATCACCGGTATAGGGTGCAAGTACCGTAGCGGGGTCAAGATCGAGCTGCTCAAACAGGGTTTGCACCGGTTGCAGCAGTTGGATATCCCCCTGCACATCGAGCGCCTGTTCACGGATTAAACGGGTGATCTGGCGACGATCACGCAGTACCGAGAGGGTTAACAGATCGGTATAAATACGGCAATCGGCTTCACCTTCCCACGCGGCCAAAATATCAACCCGATCAGAGAACACCAGTACCAAAGGCGCGCTAAACTCACGCAACTGCAGCACCAGTACACGCCCTTTTAGCCGTAATAAGGCATTTTTAGCATCAGTATTTTGGCTGATCAGGGCATTAAGCGCCGTTTCTAATACACCAGTTACCAGCGAGAGTAAGGGCATAGTCATCCTTTACGTCACATACATCACAACAAGAGTCGGTTTAGCGGATTACCGTAACAGTAACAAACTAAAATTTATAACCGCGATGCAAAGCCACAATACCACCGGTTAAGTTGTAGTAGCTCACTTGGTCAAAGCCGGCTTGTTCCATCATCTCTTTGAGCACATCTTGTGCCGGATGCATGCGGATAGATTCAGCCAAATAACGATAACTTTCGCTGTCATTAGCCACCATTTCACCCACTTTTGGCAAAATATGGAATGAGTAGGTATCGTACACTTTACCCAGCAGTTCAATGGTCGGTTTTGAGAACTCAAGCACCAGCAAACGGCCGCCCGGTTTTAATACCCGAAACATCGAGCGTAATGCCTGCTCTTTTTCAGTGACATTACGTAAACCAAAACCAATGGTAATACAGTCAAAATAGTTATCAGGGAAGGGAAGAGCTTCGGCATTGGCCTGTACATAACTGACATTGCCCACCACACCCAGATCGCGCAGCTTAGCCCGCCCGACTTTCAGCATAGAGTCATTAATATCAGCCAGTACCACTTCGCCGGTTTCGCCGACAAGACGGGAAAATTTGGCAGTCAAATCACCGGTACCACCGGCTAAATCCAGTACGCGCTGCCCACGGCGTACGCCACTGCAATCTATAGTAAAACGCTTCCACAAACGGTGGATACCGAACGACATCAGATCGTTCATGAGATCGTATTTTGCCGCCACGGAGTGAAAAACATCAGCGACCATTCCGGCCTTCTCTTCCTTGGCGACTGTACGGAAACCAAAATGGGTTGTTTCCTGCGGCTGCTCTGCCATGTCTATTGCCTTTGCCTAAATGTATTTACGCCAGTTTACCCCAAGCGCAGTTCAGCCTCCATATATGAAGATTAATCACGGTTAATTAAGCATCTTGTCACTGTACTGCGTAGCGATATGGGATACTGCTCGAGACATTTTTAATAAATGTACACGCGAATGAATACCGCTCCCCCTGTTTTAATACAAGGGTTTTCAAAAAATCGCTTCAATACACGCCATTTTCAATCTAAATAATTTCAACCCAGATTGCCGACAATAAATTAACGTGCAACGTTAATTACGCGCCAACATTACTCACCGAGTAAATCTTGTGGGTCTATCCCTTCAGCGGCCATCGCACGTAAAATTTGCTCTTTACGCTCTTCGCGCTTTTCACTGATCACCACTTGTAATTGGTGAACCAGATCACGCAACTCTTTAATTTCGACATGACGCGCAGCAGAGCGAATACGCTCAGGGCTTTGTGTGCACAGCTCTTTCAATACCCGACCAAACATCACTTTCTCTGGAGAGTCTTCCAGCTGATTCATGATCTTGGCCATTTCAAATGTAGTAAACGATGACATAGCGCTTCTTCTATACAATAAGGTGTAGGAATGGAAAATCGCACAATCTACGAAATAGATTGCAGGATTTATTACAGGTTGCGTGGTTGTCTAAATAAACAGTACACAGAGTATACCCTGTGCATATAATTTTACGCATTCTGACGAAAAAAAGCCCGCTTGAATAGCGGGCAAAGCCTCATTGTGCTCAGTTTTTTATTTATTTTATTCAGTAATTATTTCAGTAACGCATTTTCTGCAAATTTTTAGACTCAATAACCAGATTGGTAAGGCAATCACAATCACACTCAATGCCACCGCTAAACGGGCATCCAACCCTATTTGCTGGATAATAAATGCGATCAGCGCCGCACCACCCATCTGAATACAGCCTAATAACGCAGAAGCCGTACCCGCACGCTCGGCAAACGGCATCAATGCCAACGCAGAAGCAGGGCCCAGCATCAGCGCAAAGCCAGTACACAGCAGTGCCATCGGCAACATATAAGCGGGTGCTGATAATGGCAGAGCCTGTGCCGAGAACAGCATCACAAAACCGGCGCTGACAAAAACCGTTAGACCCAGCAATACCGCACGGCGCTCACCCAGCTTTAGGACCACTTTTGGCGCTAAAAAGAACGCCACAATATTGATTAAGGCGTTGCCGCTAAACCAAGCACTAAATTGCAGCTCACTGAGCTGTAACTGGCCAACCAGCACCATTGAAGCGTAAGTGACATAACTGAGAATACCGGTCATTCCCGCCATACAGATAGCCGCATAGTGCAAAAACGTACGTGACTGCAAAATCGGCTGATAACGCGCCCAATGGTATAAACGGCCACTGTGTACCGTATTTTGCGGGCGGGTTTCCGGCATAAAACGCCATGCCACCGCCCCCACCAGCACTGCAAACAGCAGCATAAAAGCAAAGCAGGCGCGCCAGCCAAAATGAATCGTCAACACCCCGCCTAACGCCGGTGCTAATGCGGGAATAATGCACAGCGCACCGTTTAGATAAGAGTACATTTTGGCGCTTTCACGCGCATTAAAGCAGTCGCGCACAGCAGCAAACGCCACAATAGAGGTCGAACATGCCCCTATTCCCTGACCTATCCGCGAAAGTTGCAGCAGCCAGTAGTGATCAGACAACGTACCGAGCAACGCGGCGACTGCATACACACTGATACCGGCCAGCAGTACCGGGCGACGACCAAAACGATCGGTCAGCGGGCCGATAATAATTTGCCCAACGCCCAAACTGAGTAAAAACAGCCCCAGCGTTGACTGCACTTGCGCCGTACTCATCTGTAAATCTTGCTGCATCAGCGGCATCGCCGGCAGATAAATATCAATCGCCAGCGGGCTAAACATCACCAGCAGCACCAACAAACCAATTAAGTTACGTGGATTCATATTGCACCTTGTGTTTTTTGCGCTACCCTACCCGAGTGCTGATATGAAGTGAAATGGCTTTTTTTCCGATATCATTTTCCTTAATGGAATATCTATGAATCTTGATCGCCTGTCTCGTCTGGATCTTAACTTGCTGGTGTGCCTGCATGTACTGCTCGAAGAGTCCAGCGTTTCGCGCGCAGCCCAGCGCCTGCACTTGTCACAATCGGCGGTGAGTAAAGCACTCGCTCGCCTGCGTGAACAACTTGATGACCCGCTGTTTTTCCGTACTGCGCACGGCTTAACCCCGACTTATCATGCTGAACAACTGGCTCCGGCACTGGGCAATATCCTGCATGAGCTGCACCTATTAACCCGCCCGCCGCAATTTGACCCCGCCAGCAGTGAGCGCCACTTCAATATAGTGATGCTCGAAAGCGCCTATCAAACACTGCTACCGCGCTTCATTAACAGCCTGCTGCAAAGCGCACCGCGCCTGCAACTGCACACCCATTTGTGGAGTGCACTCTCACTACAAGGGCTGGCCGAAGGGCAGTTTGATCTGGCATTCACCATTCGCGAACTGTATCCGAGTACTGATCAGCAACTCAACCAACTGCCGGCAGGCCTCTGCTTTGAAACACTGCTGACCGATGAGCACGTTTGTCTGCTGCGCGCGCAGCATCCGGTGCTACAACAACCGTGGGATCTGACACAATATCTGGCCATGCAACATGTGCAGGCCCGCTGTGAAGGGCGAGAGTGGTGGTCACTTGATTATCTGCTGGCCAGCCGCGGCTTGCAGCGCAACATGCCCATCAGCGTTCCCGATTTTTTTGGCGCAGTCGCCATCTGTTGTCATACTGATCTGATTTTTACCGTGCCGCGCTGTTTTGCCGACCACGTTACCGCGCACTATCCGCTGACCACCTTGCCACTGCCGCTACAGCCGCCGACCGTCGCCTACCAAATGCTCTGGCATGAACGGCATGAACAAGACCCCGCACACCGCTGGCTGCGAACTTTTCTGTCAAACCGGCTGACCTTACCGGCCACCGCTGTCACGGCATAGCCACCAAGCCACAAAAACCAATACTTATTAAGGGATG
>CAMTGL010000162.1 GCA_947071955.1 uncultured Plesiomonas sp. | reverse complement strand
CCGAACACACTGCGTAATCGCTCCGTGCCCCGGCCTCCTTGGATACCTGGCCTCATTCCCATTGCGGTACTCCGCTTCCCTCCCCTGATCCAAATTCGCTGCCAGCTCTTCAACTGCCAGCGCATGCCCCGTCAACTGGCGGCTACGGTGTAAAAGAACCCGACCAGCATCGGTTAAAAATGCCTTACGACCGCGCACCTCTAACAGCTGCACACCCAGCATCTCTTGCAATTTTGACACAGCATGGTTCAGCGAAGACTGGCTTTTGTTAAGTTTTTCAGCCGCTTGTGCATAACCACCGTGATCTACCACGGCCTGAAACATCCGCCACTGTTCAAGAGTTGTTTTTGGCCGTGATAGTACTGACATCCACTTAATCCTTAAGGTTACTAGGCCCTTGCTGTACACACTTATTACGTGCCACAATCACCGCACGGCACGGTGCAGGATACCCCTCCACTGTTTTACTCGGATCGAGCGGATCTAAAAAATCAGCCAGAGACTCCGTAACCATCCACTCCGTTCGGCGCTGTTCGTCGAGCGATGTCATTTCAACATCCACAACCCGCACATCAATAAACCCTGATTTTTCAAGCCACTTCACCAGTGCAGCAGCCGACGGAATAAAATAGACATTACGCATCTTCGCGTAACGCTCACCCGGCACCAACACTGTATTTTCATCTCCCGGAACCACCAGAGTTTCTAGCACCAACTCACCTTCCGGCTGTAATTGTGCTTTCAATTGCAACAGGTGATCCAACGGCGAACGGCGGTGATACAACACCCCCATTGAAAATACCGTATCAAAGGTTTTCAACTCAGGCAGCTGCTCAATCCCCAGAGGGATCAAATTAGCGCGCTGATCATTACCCAGCAACTTACGTACCGCTTCAAACTGGCATAAAAACAGCGGTGTTGGGTCAATCCCCACCACACACTCAGCGCCCTCACCCACCATGCGCCACATATGGTAGCCACTGCCACAGCCCACATCCAATACCGTACGACCGGCCAGTGGCGTGATGTGTGGTAACACTCGATCCCACTTCCAGTCTGAGCGCCATTCGGTATCAAGATGAATACCGTGTAAATCATACGGCCCTTTGCGCCACGGCATTAGCCCCTGCAACAAATAGGTGATCCGTTGGCGCTCACCGTCAGAAATGCTCTCGCCATCACCTACCGCAACGGCAGAAGTCAAATTAACCGACGAAGCCGGCATATCAGGCAGAAAATTGACCGACTTTTCCCAACGCTTAAACTGGCTGTTTTGGTTCTCTTTTTGCCAAACCGCCAGCTGCGCAGGCAATGTTTCTAGCCAGTGCGCCAGCGGGGTTTTCGCAATCAGTGCATAAAAATGGTTAAACTCAATCATCGGGCTGCTCTCTTATGCATTTTCTGATTTTATCGCCAACATAGAGCCAAAATTAAAGCACTGATACCACACCTCAGCATGCTCAAACCCTGCACTGGCTAAACGCTGCTTATGCATCTCTACCGTATCAGTCAACATCACATTCTCAAGCGCGCTGCGCTTTTGACTGATCTCTAACTCACTGTAGCCATTGGCACGTTTAAAATCTAAATGCATATCAAATAAGTGTTCACCAATGGCCCTATCAGCAAACGAAAACTTCTCAGAAAGCACTAATGCCCCACCGGGGCGCAAACCGGCATAAATTTTATTCAGCAGTGCCTGCCGATCATCAGGGTGTAAAAATTGCAACGTAAAATTCAGCACGACCATGGAGGCATTCTCAATCGCCACATCACGGATATCGCCCTCAATCACCTCTACCGGTGTCTCTGAACGAAATGTGTCAATGTGGCGTTTACAGCGTTCAATCATCGCTGCAGAGTTATCAACCGCAATCACACGCACGCCTTCGACATCGATATTTCGTCGCATTGACAGCGTCGCTGCCCCTAACGAACAACCAAGATCAAAGGCCTGCGTATTTGGCTGGATAAAGCGCGCGGCCAGCATACCGATAGTTGCAATGATATTGCTGTAACCGGGAACGGAGCGCTTAATCATGTCAGGGAAAACATCCGCAACACGATCATCAAAAGAAAAATCACCTAATTGGGCGATTGGGGCAGAAAAGAGAGTATCGCGGCTAGACATAGCGAAACCTGAGTGACCTGAGTGAATAGGAAGATAAAAAAACAGGGTATTCTAGAGGATAGAAGCAGAACTGTCTTGTATCTTACCGCTACAGACCGTAGCGGTAAGCATATATAGTATCATTGCAGATAAAAAATCTGTGACCACGGAATATAATACAAGTTACCGATGATCATCAAAATCAGCGCCGCATAGGTCGCCCCCATGCCAGCACGTCGCCAGCGGAACTCACGCTCATGCATACCAAAATAGTGCAATAAACGGCCAACAATCAGCATCAGTCCGGTAAAATGCAACAACCAGCTTTCTGCGCCGTTCATCTCCATCACAATCAGCAGTAAGATCCCAATGGGGATATACTCAACCGCATTACCGTGAATACGAATGGCGGTTTGTAGCTGGTAAAACCCGCCATCACCAAAAGAGACTTTATATTGAAAACGCAACTTCACTACATCAAGAGAAAACTTGATCAATAACAGCGCGCCGAGCACCGCATAAAGGGCGCTAACCATCGTCATCTACTCCGCAACAAACAATACTGCCTACACAACCACATGATAAATCAATGCGTCATATTTACTGCGTGCATATTGTTCACATTTTTATTGGTAAATTTCTATATTTATCGTGTCATCATAACTTTGTGTGATAAATACACCGCCGCTTACTATACTAAAATTCTAGCCGATGACATAACTCAGTCTGATTTTAATACGCCTATAAAACACACTACTTAGGTAGCAGAAATACAACTCAACGAAAGTTCAGCATCTAAAAACGGGTGATTTAAAATAAACATATTGATGCCCTCTGCCGGCAACGCCCGGCAAAAGTGATCACCTTGTAACCAGTTCGATGACAACATCCGTCCCATTGCAATAAACTGTTTTTGCGTATTAATTTGATCAAAAATCACTTTAATATTTAATCTGCGGGCAATTTGTAAAATACCGCGCACTAAAATTTGCTGTTTGCGATTACGGGTTAAATCAGTATATAAAGCACAATCAATTTTAATGTAATCAAGCGATACTCGCTGAAACGCCACCAGTGATGCAGGATTTCGGCCAAACCCACCCAGCGCCAGTTTAACCCCCATAGTATGCAGATTAAACAGTACCGATGTCATCGTATCACTGGGGTTTTCACCATCAATTTGCAGTGTCAGGCAGTGTGCTGGTAACTGATAACGCGCCAACAAAGAACGAATCAGTGCAGGTAATTCAGGGTGCAATAAATAGTGGCTTATCGGTATGCATAAGCCCAATTTTCGTTCTGGGAAATCAAGATGCCACTGATGGAGCTGTTGACAGCTTTTTTCGAGCATCCAGCAACTCAATGTCTGAGTCAGTGAATTACTTTCGGCTAACTGCCATAGCTCACGGGTGCTGACCTGACCAAAGCGGGGGTGATACCAACGTGGGTTAACTTCAATCAACCTAACTTCGTGTCCGGTACAATCAAGCACCGGCTGAAAATGCAAATTGAGTACCTGCTGCTCCAAATCCTGACGTAACATCTCAGACAATGCCCGCAGACGCTCTGCTTTATGTGCCAATAGTGGGCGCGAAAAGGTCACGATACCGGTTCGGTGTTGCTGCTGAGCATCAGCTAATGCCAGCTCTGCGCACTTAAGCAACGTCTCTTTCTGACGCTGGTTATTACTCACTGCCGCCCCACAGCAAAACAATACCGAGGTTCGCTGGGGTAAATCATGGCTCAGTGTATGTAATGTGGCTTTCAACTGCTCAACAATAGGTTGTAAATCAGTATCTTTATTGACTTTCAGCAACAGGGCAAACTGATCATCACCGGTACGAAATAGCTGGCTTCCGGCAGGCCTGACATCGTGCAAACTTTGGGTCATCACCCGTAAGACATTGTCCCCAACATCAAAACCAGAAACATTGTTAATCATCCGGAAAAATTCCAGATCAAACAACATCAACCCGACACGATGCTTATCGTAATTTACTGTGTACAGCGCAGTAAATAGCTGATCGCGCATTGGCAACCCCGTCAGACTGTCTTGATGATTTTGTTGTTCTAATCGGCGGGTTTGGCGGTAAAACAGAAAAAAGCAGAGTAAGGCAAAAAATAACGATATCAGCAGCGATATTCCAAGTAGATTGCTTGCCAATACGGTATTGTCATTTCCGGTTAGCTGATAATAGCGATATTCATGGAAAAACTGATTAATTAAGCGATCTAAATTGCTGCTATTTTGTGCGATTTTGTGTTGAATAGCTCCAATGTCTTGATCTGAAATATTGCGCTGATTAAACAGGGGCTCGAGCGATTTAAAATCACTAAAGTACTGGCGCAATAGTGCATCGGCCCCCAGCACCTGATCAATAGCAGCAGCCTCTTCACCCTCGAGAAGCACAGGAAATCGGCTCCACATCAGCTCATAACGCAGATACATCTCATCCATATCAACCAATCCGGCCTGATACAGCTTAAGTGCCGACTCTATTTTTTGCTGTTCCATTTGCAACTGCATCAGTGCCCATGAGCTGTTCGAGTGTGTCACTTTCAGTGACCCTACCCCCATACAAAACAGTACCAATGAAAAAATGGTACTGATCACAAACAATCCGCCGGTGATCATCAGCCATTTATTGCACTTTTTTAGCCAGGTCATCCCAACCCTCATCATGTCAGCAGTCAATCCTTAACCGCATTAATACTTCTGATTTGCCAAGCCATTTGAGCATAAAATGCCGAGTTGTGTAAGCTCGGATATTGATCAAGCGGCAAGATTAACCAGATC
>CAMTGL010000161.1 GCA_947071955.1 uncultured Plesiomonas sp. | reverse complement strand
ATCACTGTCGACCCACTGATAACTTCGGATCACGGTCAGGCGCATATGCTGTGCTTGCGCGAGAACGCCAAACTCGGCGGCGAGGTTGTCGAGGATCTCATTAATCGGAAAGCGAGTTCGCCGAATGTTGAGCTTTCCACCTTCAATGCGTGACATATCAAGCAAATCACTAATCAGCTCTTCTGCCGAGGTCATCGCATCTTCAACGCGGCAGGCCAGCTCACGGGTCTGGCCTGTAGGGAGCATCTCTAATAAAGAGGCATTAAAGAGCTTGGCAGCGTTGAGCGGCTGCATAAGGTCGTGGCTGACTGCGGCTAAAAACCGGCTTTTGGAGTGGGCTGCCTGATGGGCGGTTTGTGTGGCACTCACCAGTTGTTGGTTCAGTAAGGTCAGTTCTCGGGTACGTGCTTGTACTCGCGCTTCAAGGGATTCATTGGCATCACGCAATGCATTTTCAGCTTCAATAAAGGGGGTGATATCAGTGAAACTCATGACAAACCCGCCACCCGGCATCGGGTTGCCCTGAAGTTCAATGACTCGGCCATCCGGCCGGCGGCGGGCAGAGCGATGCGCACTACCTTGTTGCATGTGTGCTACCCGTCTGCGGACTTGATCTTCAATGCTGCCTCGGCCACATAACCCTTGCTGTGCGTTATAGCGGATAATGTCTTCAATTGGCCTACCTACGTGGATCAATCCAATCGGGAAGTTAAACAGTTCAAGATAACGACGGTTCCATGCAACAAGCCGCAGTTGTTTATCAATAACGCTGAGCCCCAGATCGATATGCTCAATAGAGCCTTGCAGCAAGGTACGTGAAAAATCAAATAATTCAGAGGCTTCATCAACAATGGTCGCGACCTCTTCAAGCTGCATATCGCGCCCCTGCAAGGCAGAAGAGAGAACCAGACGGGCTGAGGATGCACCGAACACACCCGCAAGTAAGCGCTCACTATGGCGAATAAGCTCGGCGGAGGCAAAAGCACTTGGCGTAAAGACTTGTTGGCGCTGATCGGCAAAACGCATAAACGCTCGACGGGCCCGAAATTGCCCTAAAAAACGAGCGATTAAGGTCTCAAGTTCTTCGAGGGTCACGCGGGTTTGGTACAGAGTATGCGTATCACTCTCTTGAGTGGGTAAACCAATGAAGCTGGCAGCTTGTAAGCGCTCACTAATTGATGCACGGGTCATCAGTGAAACGACAATATAAAGCCCAGCATTAATCACTAAACTTAATAGAGCCCCCCAATCAGCTAGACTTAGTGAATTGGTCAGCGCCCATGCCGGTGGTGTGATGATACGCAGTAAAATATTGTTATCCGCTGTACCAGCCAGCAGGTTGGTCTGCCCAACAAGAGCCAGTAACCAGAGTAAAAAACCGCTGATTAACCCAACATATACACCTTTTCGGTTACCCTGTCGCCAATATAACCCGCCGATCAGGGCCGGTAAAAATTGGGCTACGGCAGATAATGAAAGATAGCCGATATCTGCCAGTGCGGGGATCTGATCAATGGCCAAATAGCAGGCCCACGCCAACAATAGCAATACGGCGATAGTGATCCGCCGAACGTTCAGTAATAAGCCCGAAAATTGCGGATACGTTCGGTGTGAGAAACGCTGCTGACGCAGTAACAGCGGTAAAATCAGATCATTACTGACCATAATTGCCAATGCGATGCTCGATACAATGACCATGCCCGCCGCGGCTGACGCACCACCTAAAAAAGCCAGCATACTTAATGAGGGATAACCAAAAGCCAGTGGTAGGTTAATCACATAGGTATCTGGCAGCACTTCCGGTGGCAATACTGCCGCACCAATCAGGGCAATAGGAACAACAAACAGGCTCATCAGCAGTAAGTAAAGTGGAAATACCCAACGGGCGACATGTAAATCCTGTGGCTGAGAGCTTTCAACAACCGTGGTATGAAATTGACGCGGTAAACAGATCACCGCACTCATGGCCAATAACAGGTGAATGCTGAAACTGCCGATATGGGTTGGTGTCATCGAAATATGCTCGGGGAGCTGCCAGCTAATTTGCTGCTGACTGGCCAGCCAAACAATCCCCACTCCCACACCGAGAAAAGCTACGAGCTTGACCAGTGATTCAAAAGCAATGGCCAAAACCACGCCCCGATGATGCTCTGTCGCGTCAATATTACGAGTCCCAAACAGTATGGCAAAGACACTGAGTGCCACTCCAACCAACAGTGCCAACTGATTATTGCTTAAGTGTGCAATCACTATCAGATCGGGAGCCAGAATGGTGAGACCAGTACTGATAGCTTTCATCTGCAGGGCGATATAAGGCAGTACACCTGCCACAGAAATTAAGGTAACCAATACGCCAATGGTTTGAGCTTTGCCATAACGGGCGGCAATAAAATCAGCAATCGAGGTGATGTGTTCACGCTTGGCAATCAGGATCATGCGGGCCAGCATTCGCCAGCCAAACAAAAACACCAACATCGGGCCAAGGTAGATAGGAATAAAGGAGAAGATGTCGCGACTGGCTTGACCGACAGTGCCAAAAAAAGTCCACGAGGTGCAGTAGACGGCAATCGAAAAGCTATAAATGAGCGGACGCCAAGCGGAACTGCCGCGGTAATACTTATCACCCAGCCAAGCGACTAAAAATAGCAGCCCTAACCACGCGAGTATGACAGGAACAACAATCCATCCTTGCATTGCTTTTGCCTTATCCTTTGGCGTTTACCGTATTGTATGCGTAATAACCGCATCCGAAAATGAGATTATTACGCATTAACGCGTTACACAGTGGTACGTGAGGGGCGCAATAAAATGGCCGGAATCGCCAGTAACGCCATGCACCAAAATACGTTGCTGCCTAAATACGTATATAAATAACCCGAAACCACCGTCATCACCGCAATACCACCGCCAGTCACCAGTGCGGCATAAATTGCTTGCAGGCGGATAGTGTGACTCTCAGGCTGCTCGCGGATAAACCGAATTGATGCAACATGACATAACGCAAAGGTCATTCCATGCATCAGCTGGATAACAATTAGCCCCGGAAGTATCTCCACTTCGGCCAGTAATCCCCAGCGAACAAAAACACAAACCGCGCACAGCAGTAAGATCCGGCGAATTGACCAACTATCAAAAAAGCGGCCCGAAAAAGCAAATACTGCAATTTCGGCAATCACACCGACTGACCACAACATGCTGATGATTGTCGTGCTGTATCCTAATTCCTGCCAATATAAGGTACTAAAAGCATAGTACGCGGCGTGAGAACCCTGCAACAACGTCACGCAAAGCAAAAGTTTAACCACATCCGGTGATCGCAATACATCTGTAAAACTCACCGACTGCTGCTGTTTGGTCACTTTCTCTGCCGGAAGAGTTGTCGGTGTCTGCCACCAACAAAGGTTCATCACCACCAGACCAACCAATAACCCCCATAGGGCGGCATGATGATCGGTATAACTGATAAGCCAACCAACCAGCGTCGAACCGGTAATAAAAGCAAATGATCCCCACAACCGGGCTCGGCCATAATCCAACCCAATCTGGCGCTGCCAGGTATTTGCCAGAGCATCACCCAGCGGAATTAACGGCCCGTTCATCAGGTTAAACAGCACCATGATGATAAACAGCCACCCAACATATTGCTGGCCAACTAAAAAACCTGCCGCACTGACTAAACTCAATCCACCTAGCAAACGCAGGGCATGAATCAACAATCCGGCGTGCTTTACGCGCGGCGTAATAAATAAATTACCAATAAAACGGGCTGTCAGCCCAACACCCAACAATAGACCAATATTCTCTGCTGATTGCCCAGTTCCCGATAACCATAAAGACCAAAAAGGTAAATAAATTCCATACGTTAGGAAGTAGGTAAAAAAATACACCCCCAGCCATAACGGTGATGACAGTGTCATCTGCGCACTCCTCGCACAATCCAAAGCGGTACTCTGACAAAGCACCTGCACAGTTGCAACCGATTGCGCTGTTTTTTCTCCACTTTCCAAACTGCATCGACTTAACGCCTCTCATCCCAAAGTCTAATTGTGATCGCCCTCCTTTAAGTTCACATTTTATTAACACCAGAGATTGACCAATGCCAAGGAGAGCCTTATGAGTCACACGCATCTACATCCAGTAATGCCACAATTTTCAGCCAATGCGCTGATCAACCAACAGCAATATCAAGAGATGTACTCCCAGTCAGTGCAAAACCCAGACAATTTCTGGCGCGAGCAAGGCAAGATTGTTGACTGGATCCGTCCTTACCAGAGCGTAAAAAATACCTCCTATGATTCTGGGCACGTCAGTATTCGCTGGTTTGAAGACGGCACACTCAATCTTTCTGCTAACTGTATCGACCGCCACCTTGCAACGCGTGGAAATGAAACCGCCATTATCTGGGAAGGAGATAATCCTGCTGAAGATAAAAAAATCACCTATCGACAACTCCATCAGCAAGTGTGCCAATTTGCCAACGCACTTAAAGCGCAAGGCGTGCGTAAAGGTGATGTTGTAGCTATTTATATGCCGATGGTTGTGGAAGCCGCCGTTGCTATGCTGGCTTGTGCACGTATTGGCGCTATTCACTCGGTTGTATTTGGTGGTTTTTCTCCTGAAGCACTCTCAGGACGCATTATTGACTGCAAAGCCAAAATGGTGATCACTGCCGATGAGGGTTTACGCGCAGGAAAGTGCGTACCGTTAAAGAAAAATGTTGATGAATCACTGACCAATCCAGAAGTAAAAACCGTTGAGAAAGTGATCGTCTATCAGCGTACCGGCAATCCAGTTGCATGGCACAACCACCGTGACTGTTGGTGGCATGAACTTACCGCTGATGCTTCCACTGACTGTCCACCTGAAGAGATGAACGCAGAAGATCCACTATTTATTCTCTACACCTCAGGAT
>CAMTGL010000160.1 GCA_947071955.1 uncultured Plesiomonas sp. | reverse complement strand
ATGCCAGTAAAACCACAGATACAGGTCTTTTGCAGAGATGTTCTCTATTACGCTGATCCTACGCGGGTATTTGAGGCTTTGTGTGGGGAAAACCCCGCAACCTTGTTACTTGATTCTGCTGAAATCAACAGCAAAAAAAATCTAAAAAGCCTGTTGTTAATTGATGCGGCGGTCAGATTAGAGTGTCGTGAAAATCAGGTTATGTTGCAGGCACTGTCTGATAACGGGCTGCGTGTGCTCGATATTCTGCAACAAGCGTTAGCGTCCGCAGAGCTGACCGCTGGCGTAATACAGCAGCGTAACGCTGCACAGTTAACCCTGCACTTTGTGCAAGACGATACCGCACAAGATGAAGACTCACGGCTAAAAAGCGTTTCAGTGTTTGACAGTTTACGGGCGATATTACAGGGTATTGAAAGCCCTGCTGAGCACCCTGAAGCACTGTTTATCGGCGGGCTATTTTCATACGATTTAGCCGCACAATTTGAGCCGATGCCGACCGTACAACATGATCAGCGTTGCCCTGACTTTTGTTTCTATATCGCAGAAACGCTGTTAATTATGGATCACCAGCATCAGCGGGCGCATGTACAAACCTCGGCATTTGCCAGCTGTGTGCATGAACAACAGCGGCTGGCCAACCGCCTGCTAACCATTTACCAACAGCTACAAACGCTGCCGACTGCCCTGCCCGCTCCGACACTGACGCAGAGCCTGTTGACGGTCAGCCACTCTGATCTGCAATTTTGCCAAACCGTTGAAGCATTAAAAGCACATATTCAATGTGGGAATATTTTTCAGGTTGTGCCATCACGCCGCTTTAGTTTGCCCTGCCCAAACCCGTTATCCGCCTACCGTGAACTGAAACAGAGCAACCCCAGCCCATATATGTTTTTTATGCAAGATGCACTCTTTACGCTGTTCGGCGCATCACCAGAAAGCGCGCTGAAATTCACCGCCACCAGCCGTCAGGTTGAAATTTACCCGATTGCCGGCACTCGGCCACGTGGTAAAACCCCTTCCGGCACGCTGGATTATGATCTGGACAGCCGCTTAGAGCTGGATTTACGGTTGGATAAAAAAGAGCTGGCAGAGCACATGATGCTGGTTGACTTAGCCCGTAATGATGTGGCGCGCATCAGCGAGCCGGGTAGCCGTTACGTGGCCGATCTGCTGCACGTTGACCGCTATTCCCACGTCATGCACTTGGTTTCGCGGGTTATCGGGACATTACGCTACGATCTTGATGCACTGCACGCTTATCAGGCCAGTATGAATATGGGCACGCTTACCGGTGCACCAAAAATACGTGCCATGCAGCTCATTTATGAAACTGAGCAGCGAAAACGCGGCAGTTATGGCGGCGCAGTGGGCTATATGACCGGACACGGTGATCTCGATACCTGTATCGTGATTCGATCAGCCTATGTTGAAAACCAGATAGCCCATGTGCAGGCCGGAGCTGGCGTGGTGTACGACTCTATACCGCAAGCAGAAGCTGATGAAACCCGCACTAAAGCGCAGGCCGTATTATCAGCCATTATTCGTTCCCATAATTTTCAGATCACGGAGTCAGCAGAATGCTAACAGAATCGGCACCCGTATCTACCCCTATCAATAGCCAGCCGATTAATATCGTACTGCTGGATAATTTTGACTCTTTTACCTACAACTTGGTTGACCAATTTCGGATGCTCGGTTGCCATGTCACCGTCTACCGCAACAGTGTCGGTATAGCACAAATTACGGCAGCATTAGCTGCACTTGAGAACCCGATTGTGGTGCTCTCACCCGGCCCTGGCGAACCGGCAAAAGCCGGTTGTATGCCAGCATTGATTACCGAACTCAAAGGACGTATTCCGATGATTGGGATATGTCTGGGGCATCAGGCACTGATTGAGGCTTACGGTGGCAATGTTGGTCGTGCCGGTGAAATTGTGCACGGTAAAGCATCGGCCATCACCCATGATGGCTGCGGCATGTTTGCCGGTTTAGCTCAACCGTTGCCGGTAGCCCGTTACCACTCTTTGGCTGGCTCGATCATTCCTGCCGAGTTGGTGGTAAATGCTCAATATAACGGGATCCCGATGGCGATTCGCCAGGATACTGATCGGGTTTGCGGCTTTCAATTTCATCCCGAATCTATCCTGACCACGCAAGGGGCGATATTACTGGCGAACACATTACGCTGGGTTATGCAGCCATTTATTTTATCCTGCCATGATCATGTTGAAGCGGAATACACCGAGTAAATACTGCCAGCCTGAAAATGATAATAGGCAAAAAGATCAAGACGTTAACGGACAAGCACAACGCGAAAAGGATATCCAGATGCATACCACGATCAGCGCCATTATTGATACTCTGTTTCGGCAAGAAGCGCTCTCGCGTGAGCAGAGTCATACCCTGTTTGACGCTATTATTCGGGGTGAAATAGAGGCTGTGCCACTGGCCGCCATCTTGATCGCGCTGAAAATCAAAGGTGAAACGCCGCAAGAGATTGCCGGTGCAGCCTCGGCTCTGCTGCACAATGCCCAACCATTCCCCCGCCCAGACTATCTGTTTGCCGATATTGTGGGTACGGGCGGTGATGGTGCGAGCACCATTAATATCTCGACGGCCAGCGCATTTGTTGCCGCCTGTTGCGGCATTAATGTTGCCAAACACGGTAACCGCAGTGTATCGAGCTTAACCGGATCATCTGATTTACTTGCGGCCCTCAATATCAATATCAACATGTCAGCACAAGATTCACGCGCTGCACTTGATGAGCTTGGGGTCTGCTTCCTATTTGCCCCGCAATACCACGGCGGTGTTCGTCATGCCATGCCCGTTCGCCAGCAGCTCAAAACCCGCACCCTTTTTAATGTGCTCGGTCCGCTGATAAACCCCGCCCGTCCTGCCATACAGCTAATGGGGGTTTACTCCCCAACCCTGTTACTGCCGATTGCACACACGTTGCAAGAGCTTGGTTTGCAGCGCGCAGCAGTGGTATACGGCGCAGGGTTGGATGAGGTGGCTCTGCACGGTGAAACTCAGGTTGCCGAGCTGCGTGATGGCGACATTATTCAGTACAGCCTAACACCGGCAGATTTTGGTTTAAAAGCCGCCAGTATTGATGCGCTGCGCGGAGGCGATGCACAGGAAAATGCGCAGATCATCACACATTTATTGCAGGGGAAAGGAACAACGGCACACAAACATGCCGTCGCCGCTAACGTTGCGTTACTGTTACGCCTGTTCGGACACGAAAATCTACAGCACAATGCTGAACAGGCATTGTCAGTGCTCAACAGTGATCAGGCATACCAAAAAGTTCAACTTCTTGCAGCTCGAGGTTAAAGGATGAAAGAGACTGTACTCACACGTATTGTGGCAGATAAGCACCTGTGGATTGCCGAGCAAAAAGTAGCGCGACCGCTAGAGGATTTTGTTCTTGATGTGATCCCAAGTGATCGTGATTTTTATGCTGCACTGCATAAATCTGAACCCGTATTTATTCTCGAGTGTAAAAAGGCATCACCGTCAAAAGGGTTGATCCGCGCTGATTTTGACCCAGTAGCAATTGCCCGCACTTATGCACCTTATGCCTCGGTGATTTCAGTACTGACTGATGAAAAATATTTTCAGGGCAGCTTCTCATTCCTGCCGCAAGTGCGTGCCCAAGTGACCCAACCGGTGCTGTGCAAAGATTTTATTGTTGATCCGTATCAGATTTATCTTGCCCGCCTGCATCAAGCTGATGCTGTGCTGTTAATGCTATCAGTGCTCAGTGATGAGCAGTATTTGGCGCTCCATGCCATAGCAGAGACTCTGAGTATGGGTGTGCTGACTGAAGTCAGTAATTCCGAAGAGGCAAAGCGTGCGGTAGCCTTAAAAGCGCGTGTTGTTGGCATTAACAACCGTAACTTGCGTGATCTTTCGATTGATTTAGGGCGAACAGCTGAACTTGCCGCACTTCTTTCCCCTGATACCATCATTATCAGTGAGTCAGGCATACACCAGCACCAACAGGTGGTTGAACTCAGCCGCACCGCACAAGGCTTCCTGATTGGCAGTGCTCTGATGGCCGAAGATGACCTGAACAGCGCTATCCGCCGGCTAATATACGGTGAAAATAAAGTTTGTGGTCTTACCCGCCCCGATGATGCGCTGGCTGCGTATCAGGCGGGGGCTTATTATGGTGGGCTGATTTTTGTTGGAAAATCACCGCGCTATGTTGATATTGCCACCGCCAAAGCGGTGCAGGCCGCCGCGCCGCTGCACTATGTGGGTGTATTTCGCAATGCAAAAATAGAAACTATCTGCTTAACCGTTGAGCGTTTACACCTTGCTGCCGTGCAACTGCATGGTGATGAGAGTGCCGACTACATTACCCAACTGCGCGCACAATTACCTGCACAGTGCCAGGTCTGGAAAGCCATCGCCGTTAATCCACAACTCGACCATTTGCCGGTGGTTGCCCTGCCACACATTGATCGCTATCTGCTTGATACCCAGCTTAATGGGCAAAGCGGTGGCACAGGCCAGCCATTTAACTGGCAACTGCTCAATAACTTACCCCAAATGGCATCGGCATCAGCACCTATCGGGTTGAATAACACGCTGCTGGCCGGTGGCCTTTCACCCGATAACGCCGTTGCTGCGCAACGATTTGCCACTGCAGGGCTTGATTTCAACTCTGGGCTAGAGAGTGCGCCGGGGATAAAAAGTAAAGAAAAAATGGACATCACATTCTTACGTTTACGTCAGCAGGGAGTTTCAGCATGACACTACTCAACCCCTATTTTGGTGAGTTTGGCGGTATGTTTGTACCGCAAATACTTATGCCCGCACTGCGCCAACTCGAGGCTGCATTTGTCGACGCGCAGCAAGACCCGCAATTCCAGCAAGAGTTTACCGATCTGCTGGTCAACTA
>CAMTGL010000159.1 GCA_947071955.1 uncultured Plesiomonas sp. | reverse complement strand
GATTACGGATCTCAAGTAAGGGGGTTTTCAACTTTGGGGCTTTTATCTGAGGGCGTGACATGGTCTCTTTCACTGGAAGGGTTCTCCTCATACTGCAAAAAACCGTTAATAATCCATTATCAACACAGTGCGTAACGGTAGAATATCGGGTTGTCCGGTAAAATTTTGCGCTAATAACGCTATCTTGCGGCGAGTTAGCGGTATGCCCAGAATATGGGCATACCGGTGCGTAAGTTAACGCTCTAGCAGATCTATTTACCTCGGTTGAATACTGGTTTTACAGTTAAACCATGGAAAATTACCGCTTATGTGCCACTTTTTACCCGAGTCCAAGAACGGGTAATCACACGGTCAACTTTCGGATCTTTCACTGTCAGGGTAAATAACTTGCTACGCGTTTCTGCTGATGGGTAAATACCCTGATCGTTACGAATATCGGCTTGAACCAGCGGTGTGGATTTGGCATTACCGTTGGCGTAATACACGGTATCCGTCACCGTGGCGATAACGTCAGGTTGCAACAGATAGTTAATAAAGCGATAAGCTTCATCGGTATTTTTGGCATCTGCCGGAATCGCTAACATATCAAAAAAGGCCAGAGCACCCTGTTTTGGAATGCTGTAACCAATATTCACGCCATTTTTCGCTTCTTTCGCACGATTCGCGGCGTGCTTTACATCCCCCGCCCAGCCGATAGTGACGCAAATATCACCATTTGCCAGATCATTGATGTATTGTGATGAGTGGAAGTAGGTAATATTTGGCCGCAGTTTTAGCAGCAGGTCCGTCGCTTCCCCTGAATACTCTTTTGGGTTAGTGCTATTAGGATCTTTTCCTAAATAATTCAGTACAGTGGCATAGACTTCACTTGGTGCATCTAAAAACGCAACGCCACAGGTTTTCAGTTTGGCCAGATTTTCTGGTTTAAAAATCAGATCCCAACTCTCTACCGGCGCATCTTCGCCCAGCACTGCTTTGACTTTATCAATGTTGTAACCAATACCGGTGGTTGCCCACAAATAAGGTACACCATAGGTATTATCAGGATCATGCTTGGTCAGCATTTTAAGCAGTTCAGGATCAAGGTTGGCATAATTAGGCAGCTTGGCTTTATCCAGCGGCTTAAAGACACCGGCTTTAATTTGGCGCTCAAGAAAACTCGCTGACGGCACGACAACATCAAAGCCCGTGCTTCCGGCCATCAGTTTACCTTCGAGCACTTCATTAGAATCAAAGACATCATAAACAACTTTAATCCCCTGACTTTTTTGGAAGTTTGCCAAGGTATTCGGGGCAATATAGTCTGACCAATTGTAGACATGCAGCGTTTTATCTTCTGCATGTGCAGCAGAAACCGTTAACAACAGGGTCGTTAAGGCAGTTTTTGCCCATGAACATGTATTATTTTTAGCGATAAATCCCATCACCGAGAGCCTCCCTGCTCAACTGACCACATTGAATACACATAAAAACAACAGTTGTTAGAATAACGCTGTATGAATGTTAAGACCAGAACGTAGCCTGAAAACAACAGCATCAAAGATAAATAACCGTAATTACTTGATCACCTGTTGAAAAATAGACAGTTTGTAGTGAAATGTAGGGATAGAAGACGACTTATGCAGCAGGTTATCACAGGGAAAGAGTCGCGTAAGTGGGTAATAAAAGCGCCAGATCTCACGATATTAGGCAAAGAGACGACGAGATAATTAATTGATTTTTAATATTTATTATCTCTATTTACAGGAAAAAAGAGGCTATCCGGAAGCAAAATCACACTTCCGGTATCTAATTATCAGTGCAGGATTTTATCCTGATCAGAGATCTCATCTTCCTCAGGAAAGAACAGATAGCCTTTACGTTTCACCACATCAATAAATTGCTCAATTTGTTCTTCTGTTTGCTTAATAAAAACAAGCAGTTGAGCGGTAGTAATACCGGCAGCAGCAGTCAGTGAATGCGTAATGATAAGTTTAGGCAGATTATCATCTTGTACATCAACAAACCCGTTAATCAGCGAGTACTGAGCATTGATCTCACTGAGCTCGGCAACCAGTGGCAGCAAGCCTGTTGGCCGAACTTCAGATGCAGAGGAGAACACTAAAATATGCTGTTCCAGCAGATCAATTTTTGCATCAAAAATGCCATTAATATTTTGCATATGCGGTAAATGCAGTGCTAGACATGATTCGCACTCAAAATAATCAATGTTCAACTGGGTTAGCCACTGTTTCAACAGGTCAAGATCAGGAACAGCAAATTCAGAAACCGGTAGTGTGCTCATACAACGCTTAT
The DNA here is from genome assembly GCA_947071955.1 of uncultured Plesiomonas sp. Classification (GTDB taxonomy): domain Bacteria; phylum Pseudomonadota; class Gammaproteobacteria; order Enterobacterales; family CAMTGL01; genus Plesiomonas. The sequence goes on along the minus strand of CAMTGL010000159.1, from coordinate 2,646 downwards.
TGTTGTGATTCTCATTGGGATAGCTTACGGAATCAGCCCCTATTTATCTATCTTTAATGGTCTAATTTCGTACTCAGCCTTGATGCTCCTCACCTTTTATGTATTTTATATTCGAAAATTCCTTACCAGCATCTATGCTTTATTTATCGCTTCGGCAATTCTCTGATCAAAAGATTTGTATTCGATATACAGTGTCGGTGTTGCTACATATATGCTAGAAATTGGTATACGTGAAGATAACGCTATAATTGAAAAACAGAGCGTGTGTTTTGTTGGCATGAAGGAGTCGGTATGGATCTTACCCGTTTTGCACAAATGGACAGCAATATGCTGTTTAGTATTGTAAATATGAAGTTACGTAATGAGTTCGGTAATATTTATGAGCTAGCTCAGGCGTATGAAATTGATGCCGCCGCGCTCTGTGAAAAGCTCGAACACGGTGGTTTTCATTACCACGCTGAATTTAATCAGTTCCGCTCAGTGTAATACAATACGGGTGATCGATTCTTTTGGCACACGAGCTCTGTAACGCCCGCACCTGCTGCTCAACATACTCTATCATCAGCGTGGCCAGATCAATGCCGGTACAGCGCTCAATGCCCTCGATACCGGGCGAGGCATTAACTTCCATCACCAGCGGGCCACGCGCTGAACGCAGAATATCAACACCGGCAACATGTAGCCCGATAGCCTGTGTCGCACGTACGGCGCTCTCCTGCTCGGCTACCGAGAGTTCAACCGCCTCTGCCGAGCCACCACGGTGTAAATTAGAGCGAAACTCACCGGCTTTGGCCTGCCGTTTCATGGCAGCCACCACACGATCACCAACGACAAAACAGCGGATATCCGTACCCTGTGACTCGGCAATGTACTCTTGTAACACGACATTCACCTGCAGCCCTCGAAAAGCATCAGCCATACTCTCTGCTGCCGCATCACTTTCGGCCAGTACCACGCCAATGCCCTGTGAACCTTCGATTTGCTTGATCACTAACGGAGCATGCCCCAGTTGCTGTATCGCAGTGGAAAGGTTCTCCGCACTGTGTGCAAAGCAAGTTGATGGTACTGCCACACCACTGGCAACTAAGCGCTGCAAGCTGTGTAGTTTATCGCGCGCACAACAAATAGCCGCGGAGCTATTTAAGGTATAGCTTCCCGCCAGTTCAAACTGTCGCACAATACTGCTGCCATAAAATGCGGTAGCTGGGCCTATCCGCGGGATCACAGCATCAAAAACAGGTAACGGTTTACCGGCACAATACACATCCAGCGAAGGCGATTTTAGCGCAGCGCTATCCGTGCGAAGGTGAATGTGGCAGCACAGAGGGTCTATCACCTCGGCATCAATACCACGCTGCTGTGCAGCATGCAGTAAACGTTGGCTAGAATACAGACGTGCATCGCGTGAAAGAATGGCTATTTTCATGATTTAGCGGGTGATCCAACCCTGTGCATGCAGGTAGTCGAGCATAAATGGACGTGTTTCTTTGCTCAGTGTCGCTTCCACATGCTGGCTCCAGTTTTGCAATTTGATATTACTGCCTCGAGCACGATAGTAAGCTTCAACCTCAATATCATAAGCTTGCAGTGCCGCCTGATCGATTGGCTGATAATGATTAGTATGCAGCATAATGGCTTGCGGCAAGCGGGGCTTATGCTCTGGATCTTGTGCCGGATAACCGATGCACAAACCAAATAACGGGATCACCTGCTCCGGCAGTTGCAAGGCATCGGTGACACCTTGTATATGGTTACGCAATCCGCCAATAAATACACCACCTAACCCGAGTGACTCTGCTGCCAACAGTGCATTTTGCCCCATCAGCGCCGAATCTATCGCCCCAGTGAGTAGCTGCTCTGCAAACCCGAGCTGAGCATCGGGGTAAATCTGCTGATGACGATTAAAATCAGCACAAAACACCAGAAACTCAGGTGCTTGCGCAACATATTGTTGTTCACCCGATAAGCTTACCAGCTGCTGACGCAGCGCTGTATCAGTCACACGGATAATGCTGACCATCTGCAAAAAACTCGATGTTGATGCGGCACGCGCAGCATCAATAATGGCATTCAGTTGCTCGGCACTCAGTGCATTATCGGTAAATTTACGGATAGAGCGGTGCGCTAAGATGAGATCAATGGTCGGTGTCATTATCGGTTTCCTTACGATTTTTTTTACGCTCTTCAGCTGATGAGTGGTTAAAATGAGGCTTAACCCATTGATCAACCTGACTAAACCAGCCAGATACCAGATACAGCCCTGCCGGTAACATCAGCAGTACGCCGATAATAATTAATACCACTCCCTGCTCTTGAGCATCAAAAAATGCCGGTAGCAGTGTGTTTTGTTTTATTTCAAAATACCCCAGCACAAGGGCAATAAAGCCAACAATCTCACTTAACACCAGTGGCCACGGTAACACCGGTTTTCTTTCAGAATTATTCATAATGACGAATTGCCGTATTGTTGCTGTATACTTTAAATCATAAGACCCAATGGGTGATGAATTCAATCAAAACACACCAGAAAATCGGTTTTAGGATAAAAAGCACACTCTATTAACAAATTAAATATTACGGCTTGTCTTACTGATAAAAAAACATACCAAATATTAAGTAATTAGCACGTATCACACTATATAATAC
>CAMTGL010000158.1 GCA_947071955.1 uncultured Plesiomonas sp. | reverse complement strand
AATAAGCACATCGGGCCCGGCTTGCATCAGCAGTGATTGCCCGAGTTTTTGATGCATTGTGTTATCCACAGTCAGTGAATAATCAGCCTTGATGTGGTCACGTTTTTCACCATTAACGGTCAGGTGATCATCGGCTTTGATACGGGTTAAGCGCGCGTTATCAATAGTAGTATGTTGATCGTGCTTGATGTGCCATGCAACATCGTGCTGGATCAGTAAGTTCAGATCTTTTTGCCCATGAATGTAAATCTCCTCTTGGCCGGCCTGATCGTCAAAACGCAGCTCATTAAAACCTTGCCCCTGATGTGTCTCGGTGCGCAGCACCGTTCGGGTTTTGTGGGCGGGCAGCGCATAAGGTGGGCGGTTGGTAGCGTGATAAGTGCGGCCTGTGACCACCGGCTGATCAGGGTCACCTTCTAGAAAACTGACAATCACCTCGTGGCCAACCCGTGGAACGGTAATCATGCCGTATTGCCCGCCAGCCCAACCTTGTGATACCCGTACCCAACATGAGCTTTGATCATCGCTTGCGCCGTATCTATCCCATGGGAATTGCAGTTTTACCCGTCCGTGCTCATCGCAGTAAATTTCTTCCCCTTGTGGCCCGACGACAGTCGCCATTTGTGGGCCATCGACTTTCGGTTGATACGGCATTAATGCGCGCCACGGTGTTTGCGCGTTGATTACATGAAAGGTGTTGTAATACACCGTTGGGCCGTTGCCGCCTTCCTCTTCTAACGCTTGTGGCTGTTTACCCGTGTGGGTAATGCGCACCACTTGCCATTCAGTATTCAGGTTGCTGCTTGGGTGTTCACTCAAGGTAAATATCAGCCCCGGCATTAACTGAGGGGCATTGGCCTGACCTTCAGCGGTTGCCACATCAGCACGTAAGGCCTCAAGACGATAGGCGGTGAAGGCTTGGCCGTTTGGGTCTTGTTTAAATCGTCCCGGAAAATCAAAATGCGGATAGTGATTATAGGGGGAGTGATGGCGCTGATGTTTCAGTGCAGAGCGTTGTTTGCTGTGTGATAGAGCGTAATCCGGTGTTTTAAAACTGTAATCTTTCAGCGTGACTTCAGTGGTACGAATATTTTCGGCATAGCTAAAACGGCGAACAAAAGGACCATGTTGTAAGCTTTGATTAGCAGGATTAAAGAACAGATCTGGCCCTTGCTGCAAGGCAGTTGTATTGTCAGAAAATATAACGCGATGCGTATTTTTTTCAAATTCGTGATAACAGAAAATACCCTCTTCGGCAGCTAAACGCTGAATAAAAGCGAGGTCACTTTCACGATACTGTACGCAGTACTCCCGCGGTGCATGTGGGTCTTTCAGTGCAAAGGCGTACTCGGTAACTCCCGACTCTTGCAGCAAAATGCTGATAATTTGCTGTGGCGTTTGCTGTTGAAAAATACGGGCATTGTGGCGTAAAGAGAGCCGCCACAGGGCCGGTTGTACCTGCAGTGAGTAACGGGTACGCCGAAATCCGGTTTCCCCTTGTGAAAATTGGTTAGCAACACCGCTGATACGGCGCTGCAGTGCACCGTTAAACCAAATCAACAACTCACAAGGCTTTTCGAGTACCGCCGCAAAATCAATGTCAGGCCGTGAGCTTGCCAGTTCAAGATGGAGTAGAAATGGGCTACTCAGTGCTTCATGCAATGAAAACTCCGCAACAGCAAAGGTGTTTTCCGGCAGTGCACCGACAGTCAAGGTAAACTGTAGCCCTGTTTGATTGGCCATTCATCGCTCCTTGATGATGCTTTGCCATACTGCTGATACTCGGTTCAGTGGCGCAGCAAAAAGCTCCGGTCGCCAGCCGCGGCCGAAGCGATATGATGGCAGCCAATAGCGGTTGCCCGTGATATACACCCTTGCAGCAAAATATCCCGATATACTGAGGGGATAGCGATTATCAGGGTCAATACGTGTGGTTAGGCCTCAATAGGTGCACGCCAGTCATCAGCCCCTGATGTTCCGGCTACGGTGTGTTCCCAGTCAATTTTGCGGTAAGCCATTGAGACTTGAATCAGTTGGGTAAAATCAGACTTAATCGGGTCTTGGCAGTGTGGCATTTGGCAGTCAATATCAACGATGGTGGCATCCGTCAGCAGGGTAGAAAAGAAGTGCTCTTGTTTACCTTCTACCGACGTGCGATACCATTTTAAGGTCACTTTTGGCAGCATTTCGCCTGATGCCAGTGCGTTATACATCAGCGGAACTGCTTTATTGAGCGCAACGGTGAATTGAAATGGTTTGTGAACACGTTGCCCTGCTGGCTGGCCTGATTGTGGATCTGTCGGCACAGTAACAATATGCTTAAACTCTTGTACCAGCATTTCATCTTCGTGCCCTTGCACAAAAATATTCCCGACCGAATCCGCTGTAAAAGCACCGGCGGTGATGTTGCCCTGTGTTTTACCATCGATAGAGATATAGCATGGGGTTGGCATGGGTAGTTCTCCTGTTAGAAAAAAGGTTCATTCCAACAAGAGAACGCAACTTTGATGCCAATATTTAATTTTGTTATAAATCAATGTCTTATGATTTTCATGGCGTACTGGCAGCGTGTTTTTCAGCAAAAATTTGCGTAAACAGCGCAGATCAACCAGCAAAAGTTGCATAAAAAGTGAAAGAGTCTGAACAGTGAGCGAAATTCTGCGTAGGTAGAGGGTTATATTGTTTTATATTAAGCGCGTTTTACAGCGTGATTCAGTAGCCTTAGTCACCACTTTAGTAACCATTTAGCGCCAAACTATAGCAACAACTACCAAACCCAATAAAACAAAAATCCCCACAAATGTGAGGATTTTCAATAAATTAAAATCAATATAAAACAGTGTAGAACATCATTCTATATTCTGAATCTGCTCACGCATTTGTTCGATCAGCACTTTCAGCTCAATACCGCTGGCGGTGACCTCGGCATTGATTGATTTTGAAGCCAGCGTGTTGGCTTCACGGTTAAACTCTTGCATCATAAAATCTAAGCGGCGGCCAACGGCTTCGTTCTTTTTCAAAATCGCGTGCGTCTCTTTTACGTGTGCGCCCAGACGATCGAGCTCTTCGGCTACATCTAAACGTTGTGCCAGCAAGACCAGCTCTTGTTCAAGGCGGTTGCTGTCAACTTGCACCTGTGCCTCTTCCATTTTGGCGATCAGCTTGTCGCGCTGCCACTGCAAAATCTCTGGCATGTGCAGTTTTACTTTCTCAGCTTGTTCTTGAACGCCCTGCAAACGCTGTTCAATCAGCGCCTTCAGTGCTGCCCCTTCGCGTTCGCGGGCAGCGACAAACTCGTTCATCGCCAACTCAAAGCCTTGCATTAACTCTGTCGAGATGGCATCTAAGTCTTGCTCTGCGGCAGCAATCACTCCCGGCCAGCGCAGCACTTCCAGCGGGTTAATCTCGCCTTCGCCACTGGTCTGTTTTACCCACTGAGCAGCCGCCAATAGCTGGCGCGCCAGATCTTCATTCACACTAAGCGTGCTTTGTGCCGTTGGGTTAGCTTCAAAACGCAGCGCACATTCAACTTTACCGCGGGTTAAACGGTGACGAATACGCTCACGCAGTACCGGCTCAAGTGAGCGGAACTGCTCGGGTAAGCGCAGGTAAGTCTCGAGATAACGTTGGTTAACGGAACGGATTTCCCAAGCGGCGGTGCCCCAATCGCCCTTAATTTCTTGGCGGGCGAAAGCTGTCATACTACGGATCATGCGCGTGCGTCTCGTAATGAGTATTAATGTGAGGCGATTATAACGCAGCTGTGTCTCTCTAGTCAGTGCAATCTCGGGTTGGAATTAGGAATTGTCCTGCGAAATCCGTATAATGCGCGGTCAATTGTTCCCGTAAACCGTGCCTTAATCCCGATCCAGGAGAACGTTATGCGCCCCGCAAACCGATTAGCTTCGCAAGTTCGCCCCATTACGATGACCCGTAATTACACTAAACATGCAGAAGGTTCTGTGCTGGTGGCGTTTGGCGATACCAAGGTGTTGTGTACCGCCACCATTGAAGAGGGCGTACCGCGCTTTTTAAAAGGCAAAGGTCAGGGCTGGATCACCGCAGAATACGGCATGTTGCCGCGCTCAACCCATACCCGTAACCAGCGTGAAGCAGCCAAAGGCAAGCAGAGTGGCCGGACGATGGAGATCCAACGTCTGATTGCCCGTGCACTGCGTGCGGCAGTTGATTTGAAAGTGCTGGGAGAGTTCACCATTATTCTTGATTGCGATGTGATTCAAGCTGATGGCGGCACACGTACTGCGTCTATTTCGGGTGCATGTGTGGCGCTGATGGATGCGATCAATGCGCTGATGGCCAAAGGCACGCTGAAAGTGAACCCGATGAAAGGGCGCGTAGCGGCTGTCTCTGTGGGCATTGTGAAGGGTGAAGCGCTGTGTGATTTAGAGTATGTGGAAGACTCCGCCGCAGAAACCGATATGAATGTGGTGATGATGGAAGATGGCCGCATGATTGAAGTACAGGGCACGGCCGAGGGCGAACCATTCTCGCATGAAGAGTTATTGAGTCTGTTGGCTCTGGCGCGTGGTGGTATCGATGAGATCCTCGCGGCGCAGCAAGCGGCATTGCAAAACGGATGAGTGGAAGCGGCATTGAAGCCGCTTTTTTTATATCCCCCGTCAGAATATAACGCTGTGCCATGAAACAGCGGATAGACTGACGGAGGTGTTTTGGTGGTTGATCATTTTAGAACGGATACAGCAGATGAAAGCATATCAGCGTGAGTTTATTGAATTTGCCTTGAGCAAGCAGGTCCTCAAATTCGGTGAGTTCACCTTAAAATCAGGGCGATGCAGCCCCTACTTTTTTAACGCCGGCCTGTTTAATACTGGCCGTGATTTGGCGTTACTAGGGCGTTTTTATGCCGCTGCTTTGGTTGATTCAGGGGTTGAGTTTGATCTGCTGTTTGGCCCTGCATATAAGGG
>CAMTGL010000157.1 GCA_947071955.1 uncultured Plesiomonas sp. | reverse complement strand
TATGTAGAATCAATCTGTCTGAATCAATAATGTCTACGACGATCTATGCACCATGATCAGCGATAGCTACTTGCCCGAACAACAGGATCACCACGTTGAGCATGATCAGAGGTAGGCTCAGGTTGTAGCTGAAACTGGCTCATTGGCTCGCGGCCTTGTTGATGTAGATTCATACTCAAAGAGGCAAATGCCGCAACCGGCAGTGCCACTAGCATCAGGGCAATAAGTGAATCCTTCATTAAGCATTCCTTTTATTGTGAACGATGATTAGCATCTACACGTGCAGTTAACACGGCAGAACGGATCATAACTTGCTACAATTAATAGGTAAAAACTATTAAATTAACAGGTATGCTCTATTTTATTAAATTTCTGTGCACTGGCATAGTAATAAGAGTCGATTTTGACCCTGTTTTTAGTCAGTGTATTTTCTGACTCAGAGTTGGTTGTTACTTTTTCATCAAAACGTTACGTTGGTGTGGCTCATCCTAGTCACAAACAGGAGTGTGTATGTTTGTAGTGATTTTTGGTCGTCCTGGTTGCCCTTACTGTGTTCGCGCAAAAGAGTTGGCTGAGAAATTGAGTGCAGAACGTGACGATTTCCGTTTCCGTTACATTGATATCCATGCCGAAGGGATCTCAAAAGAAGATCTGGAAAAAACAGTCGGTAAGCCTGTTGCAACTGTGCCACAAATTTTTATCGATCAGGAGCATATCGGCGGCTGCACTGATTTTGAAGCGTACGCAAAAGAGCATTTGAATCTGTATAGCGAATAAATTTACAGGGTCTTTTTGCTAGGTAGCTTTATGTTATGTACTGTTATGCCATGCACCATGCAAACGTGTTACAGACATAAATAGCCGGTGTATATTTAATACACAAAAAAGATAAGAACCGAACATGAAAAAGAGAAGCTAGACAGAACCTGTTGAACTTCTCTTTTTTTTATACCTGATAGATTTTATGTCTGATAGGTTTATGCCTGATAAACTGAATTTTACCGCTTAAAATACACCATTTAACCTATGCTGTTATTGTCTTTTGTCTTTGGCTAATGTCCATGGCTACGGTGTTGCTGGCGCATACGTAATTTATAGTATTGTAAAATACGTGAACCAAAGATATAGAGCAGCGTACCCAACCCGCACCAAAATACTGCACCCAAAAAGTACACCACCAGATCAACAAAACGTTCATACGAAGAGAGTGCCGCCAAACGAATCACAATACACACCGGCAGTGCCAACAGTGTACCAAGCAGTGCATGCAGTAAGCCTTCACACCGCGAAAGATATGCTGATACCACGCCCGGGATCATAAAAAATAACAGCCCTGTATGCCCAGATGTTTGTTGCAGAGGGTATGGCAAGCCCTGAAAGAAAAAAATAATACAAAACAGTACGCCACCAATAATGGCGATATTCCAATTCCATTTTTGCATTCGTCGACTCCTTTCGACATTTACTCGGCCAATCGGTGTCTATAACGATCAGCGTACCTAATTAGAAAACCATTAAATCGGGTGATACATCAAGACTTATAGCCAAATAAATAGGAAATCCAAAAAAGTTAGATGTAAAATACGGTGTCGACATAATGTTTATCATTACATTGACATTATATTGTCAAATAATGTCATCATTTTTAAAACATTGCGTTTACATTTATATCGGTACATGTCTTCTCTTGTATTAGCGAATATATCACTGTTTGCTGATATGTATTTCTCCACTTAATTTGGCCACAGAATCAACATTGTGAATATCGACGTATCAGCATTGCTCAATGGAAATGACATACTGCTTTTGTTTGTCGTACTCGCTCTCGGACTATGTCTGGGCAAGCTACGTTTTGGATCGATCCAACTGGGTAACTCTATCGGAGTGCTCGTTGTCTCCTTGCTGCTCGGACAGATGCATTTTACGCTAAATGCCGAAGCCCTCAGTCTGGGTTTTATGTTGTTCATTTTCTGCGTGGGCATTGAGGCTGGGCCAAACTTTTTTGCGATTTTCTTTCGCGACGGTAAAAACTACCTGCTATTGGCACTGGTCTTGGTCATCAGTGCGCTGTGTATCGCCTTTAGCTTAGGCCGATGGCTCGGGTGGGATATTGGGTTAACCGCAGGTTTGCTGGCCGGTTCAATGACCTCAACACCTGTTCTGGTTGGTGCTCGGGAATCACTGCTCAGTGGTTCACACAATATCGCCAACCCTGAGTTAGTGCAGACGGCATTGAGTAATTTAAGTTTAGGCTATGCACTCACCTATCTGGTGGGTTTGGTCAGTCTGATCCTTGCTGCACGTTATCTGCCTAAATTACAGCGACAGGATTTGGTGACCAGTGCGCAAGAGATTGCTCGTGAGCGTGGTCTAGACCCAGACAGCCAGCGTAAAGTTTACCTGCCGATTATCCGAGCCTACCGCGTTGGCCCAGAACTGGTTGAGTGGAGTGGCGGTAAAAATTTACGCGAACTGGGTATTTACCGGCAAACCGGTTGCTATATTGAACGTATCCGCCGCAACGGTATTTTGGCCAGCCCCGACGGTGATGCTGTATTACAAATTGGTGATGAGATAGCACTGGTGGGCTACCCCGACAGCCATGCGCGTCTTGACCCAAGCTTTCGTGAAGGGAAAGAGGTCTTTGATCGCGATCTGCTCGATCTGCGGGTGGTTACTGAAGAGATTGTGGTAAAAAATGACAGCGTCGTTGGTAAGCGCCTTTCACACCTGCGCCTGACCGATCAGGGCTGCTTTTTGAACCGTATCGTTCGCAGCCAAATTGAGATGCCTATTGACGACACTATCGTGCTCAATAAAGGCGATGTTTTACATGTCAGCGGTGATGCCAGACGAGTACGTGGCTTGGCCGATCGCGTCGGGTTTATCTCAATTCATAGCCAAGTTGCCGATCTGCTGGCATTTTGCAGCTTCTTTATCATTGGTCTGATGGTCGGCCAAGTCACCTTCCAGTTTAGCCAGTTCAGTTTCAGCTTTGGTAATGCTGCCGGTCTGCTGTTTTCCGGTATTATGCTCGGCTTTTTACGCGCCAACCACCCTACGTTCGGTTACGTGCCGCAAGGGGCCTTGACCATGACCAAAGAGTTTGGCTTGATGGTCTTTATGGTCGGAGTGGGCTTAAGTGCCGGTAGCGGGCTGAATAATGAAGTGGATAATATCGGGTTACAGATGATTTTTGGCGGCTTACTGGTCAGCCTCGGTCCGGTGATTATCGCCTATCTGTTTGGTGCTTATATCCTGAAAATGAACCGTGCCATGCTGTTTGGTGCAATCATGGGGGCACGTACACTAGCACCGGCAATGGAAGTCATTAACTCACTCTCGCGCAGTAATATTCCGGCGCTAGGTTATGCCGGTACCTATGCTATCGCCAACGTCTTACTGACACTGGCAGGTTCACTGATTGTGGTCTTTTGGCACTGATACTCCAAAGATTTAGATTAACGTAAAATAAAAAGCCCATCTTTCGATGGGCTTTTTATTTTATTTCTATATGTGCATCTACCGAATCAGTAGCTCACAGTTATGCTGCCTCTTCACGTTCGGCACGTGCCGGATTAGGGTGCGGGCCATCAACATGATCTACCTGTACCGCGCGGCTGCGCAGTTCATCCGCTTCACGCATTTGCTTCGCTTCTGCATCATTAATCACCCCTTTTTGTAGACCGGCAGTGATTAATACCTCTAATGCCACCTTACGTGGTAATGCGCCTGAACGCTGCGCTTCAGCTAATTTCTTCTCAATACCACGTGCGGCATACATCGCCTGAAACGCCGATTCAACAATGTTAATGGCTTCATCAGCCGCCTGACCGACAAAACATAACTTCGTTAAACGATCACGCTGCGCACCTGGGATCATAATCAACTTAGCGATAGTCAGCGCAATGTCATCACTCACCGGTTTGTAGCTTACACCGTATGGAAATACTGCCGTGCGTAATAACCTAGCAACCACTCTGTTTGGGAAGTTCTGGAAGAAGCTGTCAAAAGCTTTACCACACTCGTACAGGCAATACTGCAAGCCGTATTCTGCCAGCGGCAGATCCTCTTTCAAGCGCCCCTCTTGCTCATAACGCTTCAGCACTGCGGAGGCCAGATACAGATTACTCAACACATCACCGAGCCGTGCTGAAAGCATCTCTTTACGCTTCAAATCACCACCCAGCACCAGCATCGCCATATCTGCGGTTAATGCCAGCGCACGGCTCATACGGCTAAGCTGTTTGTAGTAACTTTTCAGCGGGCTGGCATCCGGTGCGGCGCTAAATTTACCTGCGGTAATCCCCTGCCAGAATGTTGAGAAGAAGTTACTCACACCAAACCCAATATGTTTAAACAGCAGATCATCAAAAGCCTGCAGCCCTGCTGCTTCATCTGGATTTGCCGCAGCTTCCATCTCGCCTAATACAAACGGGTGACAGCGCGTTGCGCCTTGCCCGAAAATCATCAGGTTACGCGTCAGAATGTTTGCGCCTTCAACAGTAATCGCAACCGGAATACCAAAATAGTGGTGCCCCAGATAGTTCATTTCCCCCAGTTGAATCGCCCGCCCTGCATGCACATCCATCGAATCATTCAGTAGCTTACGGCCAATTTCTGTCATGTGATATTTTGCAATCGCAGTCACAATACCGGGGATCTCTCCGGTATCAAGCGCCGTGGTTGTCAGCGTACGTGATGCCTCTAGCAGATAAGTCAGTCCACCAATCCGCCCCATCGCTTCTGCCACACCTTCGAAGCGCCCGATAGACATGCCAAACTGTTTACGCACATACGAATATGCGCCGGTCGTACGGGTTGTTAAGTGGCCAATAGCCGTACCCAGTGCCGGCAGTGAAATACCGCGTCCGGCAGAGAGGCACTCAACCAGCATACGCCAGCCTTTACCCGCATACTCCGCCCCACCGATAATCCAATCTAGCGGGATAAAAACATCTTTACCC
>CAMTGL010000156.1 GCA_947071955.1 uncultured Plesiomonas sp. | reverse complement strand
CCATAACTGGTCATTAACCCACGGCCTTTCACATTTTCCTGTACAATTTTTCCGTCTTGCGCACCACCGACATAGCGGCTTACACCGTCGGCCTTTTTAGTCTGAACTGTGCGATACGTTTCTATACCATAGGTCAGTTGGTGGTTGCTGATTGTTGTGCTATTTCGCAGATCAGCGCCGGTGGTTTTATTGTAATAACTGCGGTTCGGGGCATGTTTTTGCGAACCGTTTTCTTGCGATACTTCCGCCTCACGATCAATGCCTTGGTTGGTCTGGTAAATATTCAGCGTCATATCCAGCGCTGAGTTAGGTGGCGAGACTCGCAGTTCTGAGCTGTAGGTATTGCGTGTCATACCCGAGTAACCGTAGTCGTTATCCTCGGTTGCACCGGCTTTTTCACCGGAAATTTGGCGGTTGCCACCATCCTCATAGTGCTGTGCATTCAGTTTAAGCTTGCTATAAGGTGTAAGTTCAAACACCGCTTTTGCCATACCCGATTTTAGCTTTCCCTGCTTTGACTGAATATCTGTACCATCACCTAACCGCATCGTACCGTCATCATCCATGTGGCCATACAATAACAGCTCACTGGCATCACCGAGTTTACCGAAAACCGCAGCACTGCTGGTTTTGCGGTGATAGGCATCTTGATAACCGGCTTTGACAAATCCTCCGGCACGTTCACCCGCTCGCAATAGATCTGAAGGGTCACGTGTTTCATAGCGGAAACTGCCGGTCACTGTGCCACCACTGTCGAGTGCCGAGTTAGGGCCAAACTCAATAACCGCTCGTTTGAGCAGTTCAGGATCAATAGTTTGATCGCCTGAGTGGTGGAAGATCTGCCCCTCTTGGCGCGTACCATCAATGGTCACTAACGAGAATTTATCTTCCAAACCGCGGATCCAAACCTTACGACCATAGCGTTGACCACCATCAACGGTCACGCTGGGCAGGGTATTGAGGACATCTTTGATATCACTGGCCTGTCGATTGCTCAGTTGCTCGGCATCTATCTGCTGTTGTACGTGCACATCAATCGCTTCACCGGTAACAACAATGGTTTCGCTGGTGGATGTACCGGCCGCATACAGTGCGGTCGAACTCAATATCGTGGCAATTGCAACCGTCAATGGGGCGAGCGTGAGCGGCTTTACGGTGAAAGAGGCGTGCAGTGCGTTACTTTTTTGGGTTGTCATAATAATGGTCGTTATCTGATGATGAATAAAGCGCACCCGTATTGCTGTTATCTCCGTAAAAATAGCAACAACAGGTGCATTCAGATGACCTTGCTCATTAGAAATTCAAAAGAGTGTTTTAGGATAAAGCTATAGTCTGGCGTTTACCGGTGTATCTGCTCCAATCTAGCCTATTCGTTGGAATTTGCATGATGGGGCTTTAGGTTGAACCGGTATGCGGCGACATAATTATTATGATGCAAATGATAGCTATTATCATTTAAATAACAAGCGAAATATTCACAAAAAGTTATTATTTATCAATGTGATAATTAACCTATCTTTAGGCACAACATTCAGGCGTAAAAAAGCCTCCGCTGTGGGATAAAAACAGCAGATCTATGTGTATTCTATGTTGTTTTTTTTATGCTGTTCTTCTGATTACCGATTTACACTGCAGGTGGCGGCTAACCGGAACAATCATCGGTGTGCCATAAAATGGGTCGGGCAGCACATCAGCGTGCAGATTAAAGACTTGTTGTAGCAAGCCAGATGTCATGATCTCTGCCGGTTTTCCCTGTGCGCAAACGCCGCCTTGGTGAACGGCCACCAATTGATCGGCATAGCGGCAAGCCAGATTCAGATCATGCAGCACCATCACGATGGTTTTACCGTGTTCACGGTTGAGCATAATCAGCAAATCCAGCAGCTCAATCTGGTGATTCAGATCCAGATATGTTGTCGGCTCATCCAATAGCAAAATATCGGCATCTTGCGCGAGAGTCATTGCAATCCAGACTCGCTGGCGCTGACCACCGGATAGGCTCTGCACGGTCTGATGCATCAACGCGGTGGTGTGAGTCAGTTCGAGTGCCCACTCAACCTTCTGCTGGTCAAGTTCTGACCACTGTTGAAACCAGCGCTGATGTGGGTAACGGCCCTGTTTTACCAGCTGTAAAACGGTCATCTCTTCAGGCGCGACGGGCGATTGCGGCAAAATAGCCAGTTGTCTGGCAATATCTGTGGCTGCCCATTCGGTCAGCGGCTGGCCATCAAGACACACGTTACCGCCAGTGGGTTTTAGCAAGCGGGCCAGTGATTTAAGCAAGGTCGATTTACCGCAACCATTGGCCCCGATAAATACAGTAATTTCACCGTCAGCAATGTTTAGTGATAGATCATGAATAATATGCCGCAGCGCTCCGGCCTGACGTGATGCCTGAGGATAGGAGAGTTGTAAATTCTGGGTCTGTAAGCGGGTCATAGTCTGTAAGTGAGTCATGGTTATCACCGGCGTAAAAGAAGATAGAGGAAATAGGGCGCACCCAACATCGCGGTAAATACGCCGGCGGGAATATCAAGCGGGATCATTAGGGTTCGGCCGAGAGTGTCTGCACTGAGCAATAACAGGCTACCGGTTAGCGCCGCACAAATCAGCAGCGGCCCTTGTTGGTTTCCCACCCAGCGGCGGGCAATATGGGGCGACATCAACGCGATAAACCCAATTCCACCAACAAACCCAACCGCCAGCGCCGACAGTGCAGCAGAAAGCAGCAGTCCGGCCCACTGCCAGCGCGACAGCGCGCAGCCAAGTCCGGTCGCGGTATCTTCACCGAGCAGTTGTACGGTTAGGTGGCGCAATAAACCGGCCAGCAATGGCAGCAGCAAAAACAGTGCGGTGGCCAGCATCCAGACCTGATCGTAACGTGCACCATGCCCAGATCCCGTGACCCAAACAGTGCTTTTACCCAAGATCCAGCTTGGCGCATACATGACCAGCAGTGCGCGCAGGGCATCAAGCAGCGTGGCACAACCAATTCCCACTAAAATCATCTGCCCTGGGCGCAGATGTAATATCCGGCTGATGCTAACGAGCAGCAGCATCATCAGTACTGCGCCGGTAAAAGCAATCAGTGGTAACCACACAATTGCAATGTGTTGCTGGAAAAATAGAAAAAACAGTACAACGGCGGTGGCCGCACCGCTGTTAATTCCCAGAATATCGGGTGAGGCTAGCGGGTTGCGGATAATGCTCTGCACTAGAACACCTGACAAACCGAGTGCGGCTCCCGCACTTAATGCCAGTAGTACCCGCGGTAGGCGAAATTGAGTCACAATCAGTGTGGTAGCGCTGTCTGCTTGACCGCTGATCAGCATCCACAACCCTTGCGCTGTCAGCCACTGATTTCCGGCACTGACCGCCAGTAGGGTGGATAGTAGCAATAGCGTGCTGAGTATCCCGATAACGCGCAGCGGTTGACGAGCAATTAACAGACTAAATGTACGGTAACGTAGCTGGATATAGCGGGATGCATAACCAGACAGATAGGTAGACATGCAACTCCTCAGACGGTTTGCTTGAGTAACTTGGGTAATCGCAGGCGTGGGCATTAAAGTACTTGCCCGTTGCGGCGGCAGGCCAGATAGATAAAGAACGGTGCGCCTAATACGGCCATGGCCAGCCCGACTGGAACTTCTGCCGGAAAGAACAGGAAGCGGGCACTGATATCTGCGGCTGTCAGTAAACTGGCTCCGCACACTGCCGCAGCAGGAATGAGCCAGCGGTAATCAATGCCTAATATTGCGCGGCAAACATGCGGAACAATGAGCCCGATAAAGCCGACTGGCCCTGCCATTGCGACTGCGCTACCGGTTAACAGCACCACCGCCAGCAGTGCGCCCATTCGCAAACGGCTCAGGTTAATTCCCAGCCCCTGTGCAGTCTCTTCCCCTAGAGCCAGCGTATTGAGGCTGCGGCTCATTCCCAGTGCAATCAATAGTCCCGACAGCGCAAAGGGTAGCAGCGGTAGTGCATGGTAGAGTTTTCGGCCCTCAATGTTACCGGTCAGCCACAGCATGATTTCACTTTGCGCCGCTTCATTAAGCACCAGTAGGCCGGAAGACCATGAAGAGAGCAACGCGCCAAGTGCAATACCTGCCAATGTCAGACCTAGCGGGCCGGAAGCGGTGCGGCTAACGGCGGCCAACAGGAAAATCAGCGCAGCGCTACACAAGCTGCCAGCGAAGGCAAACCACATCATTTGCTGCGGTTCGCTTATCCCAAACAGGGTATAGGCTACAACAATGAAGAAACCTGCTCCCGAGGTAATACCTAGCACGCCGGGTGAAGCCAGCCCATTACGGGTGATCCCCTGTGTCAGTACTCCGGCTACGCCCAGACAGGCACCGACCAGCGCGGCAATCACTGCTCTTGGTAAGCGTAAATCGCGGATTACACTTAACGCGTTCACGGTGTCGGTATCGGTTATTGCCACTCCCTGTGCATTGTTTGTGATAGCTTGATAGACCAGCGTACTGTTTAGGCCGGTATAACCAAAACGTAGGCTGGCCAAAAGCAGGACACCCAGCAGCAGCGAAAGTAGCAAGAGCACTGCAATATTAGGGATATTCGCGCGGTGCATACGCAAGGTCTGAGGAGTAGGGGAAGACAACGCGGGCATATCCTTTAACCTTGCTGTTCTTGTACTGTGCTTGTTGGTAACGTATTTGCCGGTAATAGAGCGGTACGCAGGTCATTTAGTACATAATCGGCAGCCATGATCCCGTAAGATTTATTCCAGGTTTCATGGTTTACTTTATGTACTGCCCCGTTTTTGACGACCGGAAGCTGTTGCCACAATGGTTCTGCAGTCCAGCTACTCTCTGCTGCACTGGCTTTGCCGTTACCGGTTTCCATTACAAAATAGAACAGCTGATCTGCATTAATCTCTGGAATCCGTACGCGGGTTAAGCCTTCGGCAAACCCCTCTTTGGCGTGCAGCGGTGGGCGAGCTAGCCCGACACGGCGGATAATGTC
>CAMTGL010000155.1 GCA_947071955.1 uncultured Plesiomonas sp. | reverse complement strand
CAACTGGCCCACGCAGTTGTGAATTTACTCCAGCATTAGTACCGGTTGATACCGCCATTGCCATGCTGCAGGATATGGGGGGCAGCTCGATTAAATATTTCCCGATGGGCGGTTTGACGCACCGTGACGAGTACCAGTGTGTAGCAGAGGCTTGTGCGCGCAATCAGTTTGCACTTGAGCCAACAGGTGGGATTGATCTGGATAATTTTGAAGAGATTGTACAGATAGCACTTGATGCCGGCGTCGAAAAAATTATCCCGCATATTTACAGCTCTATCATTGATAAGGCCAGCGGGCAGACCCGTCCGCAGGATGTTGCTACTTTGCTGCAAATTACCCAGCGGATTGTCGGTTAATCCCATTAAGCGTACTGAGTAGGCCGTTCGCGGATTATTATGTACGCAAAATGGTTTTCCGCACAACAAAAAGCCCTGCTAAAAAATAGCAGGGCTTTTTGTTTGCAGGTTATGTGCGATGGTATGTAACTACCGTTACACAATCCGCCCGCGGTAACCTTTTTGTGCCGTGTTCACTTTGTACAGATAATTCCGTGCCTGTGCTGATGGGTGTCTGGTCGTCAGAATATTGTAAATTTCATCAGGGCTTAGGTTATTTATCATATCAACGGCTTTTTGCTTATCTTGCGAGAACACCCGCAGTACCGCACCCGCACCACCGTTATAGGCTGAGATCATCGCATAGCGGCGTGAAGTCGGATTACGAATTTGGCCCAAATAATTGGTCTGTAAAATGTGCAAATATGCCGTACCGGTATCGATATTCTTTTCTGGATCAAACAGGTAATCGCGGCTCGGAGAGCCATCTTGGTTTTTCACCAGCCGGTAAACATCCCGCCCAGCAGTAGTTTGTACCACCTGCATCAACCCTAGCGCATTGGCAGAGCTGACTGCATACGGGTTAAAACTTGACTCAATCTGCATGATAGCCAGAATCAGGCTCTCATCCACATTATAATTCTTCGATGCTTTTCGTACGATATGGATATATTTTTTTGCCCGATAATTCAGATGATTAGCAATCATCGGTACTTCCAAATACCACACGGTTTGGTTACCGATAGCCCGGCTTTTTAGCTGCGTACGCAATAGCACATCAGCAAAGCGCTCGGCACGCCAAGGGGTTGCAATCGGTTTTTTCTCATCATCGAGCACCTGCCCGGTTAAAAACGGATGCTTACTGATAGGTACATCGCTGTCAGAGAACAGATCAATACCGGTCGGATCTTCACCCATTAATAACGTGTGAACCAGCGCATTTTTTAGCTTATCTTGCGGATTACGGGTAGAGATAGTCTCAACAATCACCGAGCCTTTTTCAAAATCGATATGGCTGCGGGTTTGGTAATGGTCGGTATATTTCACGTAATCTTTACGGGTTGCGACCAGCATCTCATTGAGGCCCCAGAGGTCTTCAATATTGGCCGCAAATTGCCCCATAAAAATATCAAAACCATTGGTGTCTTTTACGTAAAGCTCAGGGTTCTCTTTCGGTTTACTGGCACAAGAGGCCAGTAACGGAATAATCAGACAAAGTGCGAGTTTTTTCTTCATAGTTCAGGCAGTTCCAAGAGAACCAACACCGCAAGCTGCTGGTTCATCTGTGGTTTTATTATTATTCACTCGGCGGAGTGTAACCATCAATCTGAACATCCTGCCCTTCAAACAGGAATTTTACCATCTCCTGCTCAAGGAACTGGCGGTGTTCAACATTCATCATGCTCAGTTTTTTTTCATTGATCAGCATGGTTTGTTTACTTTGCCATTCAGCCCATGCCGCTTTAGAAATAGAGTCATAAATGCGCTTACCCAATTCACCCGGATAGAGCTGAAAAGCCAATCCTTCGGCATCTTGCTGTAAACGAGCACAAAAAATAGTCCGGCTCATGGTGTTACTCCTCGTCAGATAGTGCGTCAGGTAACTGGCGCAGTAAACGTTCGACCGGTGCGGCTAACCCGACCGTCTGTGGTTGCGCTAATTTATACCAGAGACCCGGCCCTGCATCCATGCACACCTGTGTTTGATCAGCAAAAACCAGCAGCGGAATGATATCCAGATGAAAATGGCTAAACGTATGGCGAAATGCACCTAACTGGCGTTGTACCCGTAATCCGCGCTGCGCTAGCCACTGTTGGGCTTCATCACAGGTAGAAAACTGCGGAAAGCAGAACAATCCGCCCCATAAGCCGCTGGGCGGGCGCTGCTCAAGCCAGACCTGCGCCTGTTCGGTGGCAACTGTGGCCTCACCGGTCTGTTCCGTGCTCATACGATCAACTAGCAGCAGCAGGTAACCCTCTTTTTCCGGTAACGTCTGTTTGGGTTTTTTCCCCGGATAAGCAGCCCAGCTCTCTTGCGCATATGCAACACACCCCTTGGCCAGCGGGCAGAGGCTGCACTTGGGTTTTGAGCGGGTGCACACCAGCGCGCCTAAATCCATCATCGCCTGATTAAACGATGCCACATCCTGTTGCGGCGTGACCTGTTCACTCAGCGCCCACAATTGATTTTCAACCGCCTTTTGTCCCGGCCAGCCCTCAACTGCATAGCAGCGTGCCAACACCCGTTTCACATTACCGTCTAAAATGGGGTAGTGCTGATTGAGCGAAAGTGATAATACCGCGCCGGCCGTTGAACGGCCAATACCGGGCAACCCGACAACCTGCTCATACTCGGTAGGAAAGATGCCCTGATACTCAGCCGCAATCTTTTGTGCTGCCTTATGTAGATTGCGCGCACGGGCGTAATAGCCTAAACCAGTCCATAAATGCAGCACATGATCAATCGGCGCTGCCGCCAAATCAGTCACGGTTGGAAATTGCTGCATAAAACGTTCAAAATAAGGGATAACCGTGGCAACCTGAGTCTGCTGTAGCATGACCTCAGACAGCCACACTTTATAAGGTGTTTTATGTTGCTGCCAGGGTAAAGTTTTACGCCCAAAAGCGTGATACCACGCCAAAACGGCTTGTGAAAATGCAGTAGCATCAAGAACGGGGGTCGGCATAACAGGCTCAGTTTAACAGTCAAGGCGGCGATTGCAGCATACCCGCAGCGCGCTGTAAACCCGATCATGATGCAGGGAATCAACATTCTACTGCGGCTTTACTTGCTAAGTTGAGCCATCTTTGCATAATGCGCCTTTCATAAATATTGATTAAAACTCTATTCAGCAGGATAAAGCCATGGGTGAGGTCACCATTCCAGAATTTGATGACGAAGGTCGTTATCTGCGTAAAATTCGCAGTTTTGTACGTCGTCAGGGTCGTTTAACAAAAGGGCAAGAGCTGGCATTAGAAAGCTATTGGTCTGAAATGGGTGTTGATTTCCAAGAACAACCCCTTGATTTTACAGCTCTCTTTGGTCGTGATGCACCGGTGGTGTTAGAGATCGGCTTTGGAATGGGCGCTTCACTGGTTGAAATGGCAAAAAACGCACCAGAGAAGAACTTTTTTGGGATAGAAGTGCACACACCTGGCGTAGGTGCATGCTTGTCACTGGCCCATGAAATGGGCGTGACTAATCTGCGGGTCATGTGCCACGATGCTATCGAAGTGCTGGAAAAAATGATCCCAGATGCAAGTCTCAGCGGCATGCAACTGTTTTTCCCTGACCCATGGCACAAAGCGCGTCACCATAAGCGCCGTATCGTTCAACTGCCGTTTGCCGAGCAACTGCGAGTGAAATTGGCCATAGGTGGCGTGTTCCATATGGCCACCGATTGGGAAAATTACGCAGAACATATGCTGGAAATCATGCAAGCTGCGCCAGGATATCGTAATCTATCCACTACTGGGGATTTTATGCCACGACCAGAGCAGCGTCCGCTGACCAAATTTGAGCGGCGTGGGCACCGTTTGGGGCATGGAGTCTGGGATCTAATGTTCGAGAGGACAGAGTAATGTCTAAACATCGTAGCGCACGTCTGCGCAAAAAACTGCATGTGGATGAGTTCCAAGAGCTGGGCTTTACTGCAAGCTGGCAGTTTCCGGAAGGCACTAGCGCAGAACAGATTGATACCGCACTAGACTCTTTCATTGCAGAAGTGAT
The DNA here is from genome assembly GCA_947071955.1 of uncultured Plesiomonas sp. Taxonomy (GTDB): domain Bacteria; phylum Pseudomonadota; class Gammaproteobacteria; order Enterobacterales; family CAMTGL01; genus Plesiomonas. The sequence goes on along the minus strand of CAMTGL010000155.1, from coordinate 958 downwards.
CGAGCCGCAAGGCTTATCTTATGACGGTAGCGGCTACCTGAACTGGGAAGGCCTGATCGTGCTGCAAAAAATCGGTAAATGTACCGAAGAGCATCGTCAGCTGGTAAAAAGCTGGGCAGAGAAGCAAGGCCTGAACGATATCGACATCAGTGACTTGCTGGATGTTTGGTGGGATTAATCCCCCTACGTTTGTCATAACAGCTCACAGCAACAACGGATACCGCAGGGTATCCGTTTTTTTATCCCTTTTTCGCACAAAAATTGAATATACAGAATAGGGTAGCGCGGTTACCGCTCCTTTCCCTGCAATATGCTATTCTTGCGCCCTGCAACAACCGCCATTAAGACAGGGGAATTCGAGTGATACTGAGTAACGCACTGCTGGATGATATTTTAACGCAGGTACGCCCGCTGCTCGGGCAAGGAAAAGTGGCCGACTACATTCCGGCTTTGGCCAGCGTTCCGGCAGAGAGACTGGGTATTGCGGTGTGTCTGTCTGACGGTACTGTGTATCAAGCCGGTGACGCACAAGAGCGATTCTCTATTCAATCCATCTCAAAAGTGCTGGCGTTAACACTGGCGCTGACTCGTTATCCCGAAGCTGAAATCTGGTCACGCGTAGGCAAAGAGCCTTCCGGTCAGCCGTTTAACTCGCTGGTACAAATTGAGTTAGAAAAGGGGAAACCGCGTAACCCATTTATCAATGCCGGTGCGCTGATTGTCTGTGATCTGCTGCAAAGCCGTTTGAGTGCCCCAAAACAACGCATGCTAGATCTGGTACGCCAACTGGCTTGCCAGCCAGATATCGGTTACGACAGTGTCGTGGCCAAATCAGAATTTGAGCACTCAGCCCGTAATGCAGCGATTGCCTGGCTTATGAACTCTTTCGGCACCTTTAATAATGGTGTGCGTGAGGTGCTGCAGCCCTATTTAACCTCCTGTGCCCTACAGCTGAGCG
>CAMTGL010000154.1 GCA_947071955.1 uncultured Plesiomonas sp. | reverse complement strand
CACATACATCACGGTTGATAACGCAAGAAAACCCTGATAACAACTTGAAGACACAAGCAGGCGGCTCTAGACTACTCGCCTGTTTATTTACCGGTATTGGTTATGCGTGTAGCTGATTTTTCGTTTTCCCTGCCTGAAGAGCTGATTGCGCGTTATCCGCAACCTGAACGTACGGCAAGCCGCTTGTTGTCGCTCAATGGCACAACAGGCACACTGACACACGGGGCATTTCCCGATGTGCTTGATAACATTCAGGCCGGTGATCTCATGGTGTTCAATAACACCCGAGTGATCCCCGCACGCATGTTTGGTCGTAAAGCCTCTGGCGGCAAAATAGAAGTATTGGTTGAACGTGTGCTCGATGATCAGCGCATTCTGGCCCATGTCCGCTCATCTAAATCCCCGAAACCTAACACAGAGCTACTGTTGGGGGATGACGAAAGCGTACGTGCGACTATGTTGGCACGGCATGATGCTCTATTTGAAATCCGCTTTGATGATCCGCGCAGCGTATTTACTATCTTAGACGCAATTGGCCATATGCCACTGCCACCCTATATTGATCGCCCAGATGAAGAGAGCGATAAAGAGCGTTATCAAACAGTTTACAACACCACCCCAGGTGCTGTGGCGGCGCCCACTGCGGGGCTGCATTTTGATGATGCCATGCTCGAAAAACTTAAAGCCAAAGGCGTTGAACTGGCATTTGTTACCCTGCATGTAGGCGCAGGTACTTTTCAGCCGGTGCGGGTAGATACGCTTGAAGAGCATCACATGCACTCAGAGTATGCCGACGTATCACAAGATGTTGTTGATGCCGTATTAGCCTGTAAAGCACGCGGAAATCGAGTCATCGCAGTAGGCACAACCTCGGTGCGCTCACTGGAAAGTGCCGCGAAAGCCGCAGGCGATGATGCGCTTATCGCACCATTTCAGCGTGATACCGATATTTTTATCTATCCGGGTATTCAATTTAAAGTGGTTGATGCATTAGTGACCAATTTTCATTTGCCGGAATCAACCTTAATTATGCTGGTTTCCGCCTTTGCCGGATACGAACACACTATGTATGCCTATCAACAAGCTGTTGAGCATAAATACCGTTTTTTCAGCTACGGCGATGCGATGTTCATCACGCGCCAAGCGTAAAAAGGCAACACAAACCTTAACAAAGAGTCGGTTAGCACAATAACTGACGTGTTAAGTGTAGATTATCGGTATAATTACCGCTCCACACTGTGGTGGAGTAGCGTCAGCAATAAAACATCAGACTGTTTCTCTGATGTTGGGAGGATAAGTGAAGTACGAACTAATTGGCACCGAAGGAAACGCGCGTCGTGGACGCCTTATTTTTGACCGTGGCGTAGTCGAGACTCCTGCATTTATGCCTGTGGGTACTTACGGCACCGTAAAAGGCATGACTCCAGAAGAAGTGCAGCAAACTGGCGCACAAATTCTACTCGGTAATACCTTTCACCTGTGGTTGCGTCCGGGACAAGATATCATGCGTAAACATGGTGATCTGCACGACTTTATGAAGTGGCCTGGCCCGATTCTGACCGACTCCGGTGGTTTTCAGGTTTTCAGTTTAGGCGATATTCGTAAGATCACCGAAGAGGGCGTACATTTTCGCAGCCCAGTTAATGGTGACAAAATCTTTCTAAGCCCTGAAAAATCCATGGAAATTCAGTACGATCTGGGTTCTGACATCGTCATGATCTTTGACGAATGTACCCCTTATCCGGCAGACTGGGATTATGCAAAGCGCTCAATGGAGATGTCACTGCGTTGGGCCGATCGTTGCCGTGTGCATTTTGACCAGTTAGGGAACAAAAATGCCCTGTTTGGTATCGTACAAGGTAGCGTATACGAAGATTTGCGTGATATCTCGGTAAAAGGCCTCACTGATATCGGTTTTGACGGCTATGCTGTGGGCGGACTCGCCGTCGGTGAGCCGAAAGAGGACATGCACCGTATTTTGGAGCACACCTGTCCGCAACTACCACAAGACAAACCACGTTATTTGATGGGCGTGGGTAAGCCAGAAGACCTTGTCGAAGGCGTACGTCGTGGTATTGATATGTTTGACTGTGTGATGCCTACCCGAAATGCGCGTAATGGCCACTTGTTTGTTACCGATGGCGTGGTAAAAATTCGTAATGCCAAGTATCGTGATGACTTAGCACCGCTAGATGCTGAGTGTGATTGCTACACATGCCGCAATTATACACGCGCCTACTTGTATCATTTAGACCGTTGTAACGAAATTCTGGGTGCCCGTTTAAACACTATCCATAACCTACGTTACTATCAGCGTTTGATGGCCGGTATCCGTCAATCGATTGAAGAGGGTAAGTTTGCCGAATTTGTGACAGCGTTCTATACCCGTATTGGAAAACCTGTTCCACCACTGAATCAGCAATAACGTTGAGATTTGTGTAATTTAAATCACCAATAATATAGATGAGGAATATTCACCGATGAGTTTGTTCATTTCTGACGCTTATGCGGCCGCCGGAGCTCCGGCACAAGGAAGCAGCCTACAATTGATTTTCATGCTGGTTATTTTTGGTCTGATTTTCTATTTCATGATTTACCGCCCGCAAGCTAAGCGTACTAAAGAGCATAAAAACCTGATGGATTCCATCAGCAAAGGCGACGAAGTATTGACCAACGGTGGTCTGATTGGTCGTGTTGCTAAGGTGAATGCTGAAACCGGTTATCTGGCGATTGCGCTGAATGACACGACAGAAGTCACCATCAAGAAAGACTTCGTGACTGCCGTTCTGCCAAAAGGCACGATGAAGTCTCTGTAATTTAAATACTTCCCTAAGGGGATCGTCGTGTTAAACCGTTATCCTTTATGGAAGTATCTGATGGTGGCCTTCGTGGTCACCATTGGTGCCTTGTACGCACTTCCAAACATCTATGGCGAAGACCCGGCAATTCAGATTTCGGGTGTTCGTGGTGCATCTACTGATGTACAGACGCTGGATAAAGTAAAAGAACTTCTGGCGAGCAAAAATCTTCCGGTAAAAGCCATTGCATTGGAAGATGGCACTATTTTAGTGCGTTTTAAAGATACCGATGAGCAGCTGACTGCGCGTGATATTGTTGCTGAAACATTGGGCGATAAATATACCGTAGCACTTAACCTTGCTGCCGCAACCCCACGTTGGTTGGAAAGCATCGGTGCTAATCCGATGAAACTCGGTCTTGATCTGCGTGGTGGCGTACACTTCCTGATGGAAGTCGATATGGATGCTGCGTTAGGCAAGCTGCAAGAGCAAACTGCAGACAGCTTCCGTTCAGAACTGCGTGAACAGCGTATTCGTTACAGCGCTGTCCGTAAAGTGGACTCGGGTGCCGTTGAAGTGCGTTTTCGTGATGCAGCAGACTTAAAAGCAGCCTTAGCTTACCTTGAGCCTCTGCACCGTGATCTGGTATTTACCAGCCTCGATGGTCAAAATGCCTTTACCGCGAAACTCAGTGAAGCACGCCTTAAAGAGGCCCGTGAATACGCCGTACAGCAAAATATCACTATTTTGCGTAACCGCGTAAACGAGCTTGGCGTAGCCGAACCGATTGTACAGCGTCAGGGTGCTAACCGTATCGTTGTTGAACTGCCGGGTATCCAAGATACTGCTCGTGCCAAAGAGATTTTAGGCGCAACAGCCACACTTGAGTTCCGTTTGGTGAATAACCAAGCTGATCTGCAGGCAGCTGTAAATGGCCGTGTACCGGGTGACTCTGAAATTCAACTGATGCGCGATGGCAGCCCAGTACTGCTGTATAAAAAAGTGGTGCTGACCGGTGATCACATCACCGATTCAAGTGCCAGCGCTGATGAGTATAACCGTGCACAAGTGAACATCTCCCTTGACGGGGAAGGTGGCACTAAGATGGCTAACTTTACCAAAGATAACATCGGCAAACCGATGGCTACCCTGTTTAGTGAATACAAAGACAGTGGCAAGCGCGATGCCAACGGTAAAGTCATTTTGCAAAAGCACGATGAAGTCATCAACGTTGCGACTATCCAGTCACGTTTAGGCCGTAGCTTCCGGATCACCGGAATCGACAGTCAGGCTGAAGCTCACAACCTCTCTTTGCTTTTGCGTGCCGGTGCTCTGATTGCACCTATCCAGATAGTGGAAGAGCGGACTATCGGTCCATCACTGGGTGCACAAAACATTCAGCAAGGTCTTGATGCTTGTATGTGGGGCTTGGCTGCCGTTGTTATCTTCATGGCGATTTACTACCGTAAATTTGGCCTGATTGCGATCAGCGCACTGCTTGCGAATCTGGTGATGATTATCGGGATCATGTCGATGCTACCGGGGGCGACCCTGACTATGCCGGGTATTGCCGGTATCGTCTTGACGGTGGGGATGGCCGTTGATGCCAACGTATTGATCTTTGAGCGGATACGTGAAGAGATGCGCAATGGTCGCTCTATTCAGCAAGCCATTCACGAAGGTTACAGCAATGCGTTTTCCAGTATTGCCGATGCCAACGTCACCACACTGATTACCGCGTTGATCCTGTATGCAGTGGGTACTGGCCCGGTTAAAGGCTTTGCTATCACCCTCAGCATCGGTATTGCGACATCAATGTTTACCGCCATTATCGGTACCCGCGCTATCGTAAACTTCCTTTACGGTGGCAAGCGCATTGATAAGCTATCAATCTAAGGAGTGCCGACGTGGTAGCTGAAAAAAATAACATTCCCGAGAATAAGCCAAAGATCATTGATTTTATGCGTCTTGGCCCTGCAGCGTTTGTATTCTCACTAGCGCTGATGGTGATTTCATTCGGGATTATCTTTACCAAGGGCTTTAACTGGGGTCTTGATTTCACAGGCGGTACGCTGATTGAAGTCAACTTCTCACGGCCTGCGGATTTAAGTTTAGTTCGTGATGAGTTGCAAAAGGCCGGCTTTGATAATGCCATCGTACAAAACTTTGGTACTTCACGTGATGTTATGGTGCGTATGCCACCAAAAGATAACATCAAAGGTGAAGAGCTCGGGCAGCGTGTATTGGCAGCAGTACAAAGCGGTGT
>CAMTGL010000153.1 GCA_947071955.1 uncultured Plesiomonas sp. | reverse complement strand
GTGGATAACAAAGCCCTATGCTCATTTATTGTACCCGCCATTATTGACCGTTCACCGATTGTGGTAGCGGTCTCTTCCGGCGGAGCGGCCCCCGTACTGGTTCGGCTCATTCGTGAAAAACTCGAAGCAACCCTGCCAACACACCTTGGTGCAATGGCAACATTGGCTGACAAATGGCGTGGCAAAGTCAAAGCTGCACTGCCCTCGGTAACGGCCCGTCGGCGTTTTTGGGAGGCCCTGTTTGGTGGCCGCTTCTCTAGCTTGGTACAAAATGGGCAACAAGCGCAGGCGGAGATCACCCTTGAGCAGGCTTTGGCTACGGTGATTAATCAAACTACCGCCGAGCCACAAATACCTAAACAATCTGCTCACCAACAGCCCGTGCATCAACACAGTGCAAATGATGACAATACTACCGTGACCGCAGGCGAGGTTTTTCTAGTCGGGGCCGGCCCCGGTGATCCCGGTTTACTGACACTGCGGGCATTGCAGGTTTTGCAGCAGGCTGATGTTGTGCTGTACGACTATCTTGTTTCAGATGCCATTTTAGAGCTGATTCGGCGGGATGCAGAGCGTCTGTGTGTCGGTAAAAAAGCTGGTTTTCACTCAGTTCCACAAGATGAGATCAATGCCACCTTGCTGGCACTGGCACAGGCCGGAAAACGGGTTGTACGGCTCAAAGGCGGAGACCCGTTTATTTTTGGCCGTGGGGCGGAAGAGTTAGAAGCCCTGATCCCCGCCGGTATTCCGTTTCAAGTTGTGCCAGGGATCACTGCCGCTGCAGGCGCAACCGCCTATGCCGGAATTCCGCTGACACACCGAGATTATGCGCAAACGGCCATGTTCATCACCGGCCACTGCCGCCCTGATGGCGATCAGCTCGACTGGTCAACACTAGCACGTGGCCGCCAGACACTGGCGATTTATATGGGCACGGTTAAAGCGGCCGAGATCCAGCAGCAACTGATCGCGCACGGGCGGGCAGCCTCCACACCGGTTGCCATTATTGCTAAAGGAACACGCCCTGATCAGCAAGTGCTACGCGGTGAACTGCAACAGCTCTCGACACTCGCCCAGTACGCTGACTCTCCGGCACTGATTATTGTCGGGGAAGTTGCTGCACTGGCCGACTCTCTGCACTGGTTTGGTGAACGGCCACACAGCCCACTTTGGCCTTCTGTTGTAAATTTGGTTTAAGGAAATCGCATGGACGTAAAACAACTGACCCATTTACAGCAACTTGAAGCCGAAAGTATCCATATTCTTCGGGAAGTTGCCGCTGAATTTACCAATCCGGTGATGATGTACTCGATTGGTAAAGACTCCTCCGTCATGCTGCATCTGGCCCGTAAAGCCTTCTATCCGGGAAAAATTCCCTTCCCGTTGCTGCATGTTGATACCGGTTGGAAATTCCGTGAAATGTATGAATTTCGTGATCGTACGGCCAAAGAGTATGGCTTTGAGCTGCTGGTTCACCGCAATCCTGACGGGCTGGCGATGAACATCAACCCGTTTGTACACGGCAGTGCTAAACATACCGATATCATGAAAACCGAAGGGCTTAAGCAAGCACTCAACCACTACAAATTTGATGCAGCCTTTGGTGGTGCACGCCGTGATGAAGAGAAATCGCGCGCTAAAGAGCGGATCTACTCATTTCGGGATCAAGCACACCGCTGGGATCCGAAAAATCAGCGTCCTGAGCTGTGGCACAACTATAACGGCCAGATCAACAAAGGTGAGAGTATCCGCGTCTTTCCCCTGTCAAACTGGACCGAGCTGGATATCTGGCAATATATCTATCTGGAAGGGATCAACATCGTCCCGTTGTATCTGGCCAAAGAGCGCCCGGTATTAGAGCGCGATGGCATGCTCATGATGATTGATGATAATCGCATCGAACTGCAGCCACACGAGCGCATTGAGCAGCGTAAAGTCCGTTTTCGTACTCTCGGTTGCTGGCCGCTGACCGGTGCAATTGAATCTGATGCTGACAGCCTGACCGCTATTATCGAAGAGATGCTGTTATCAAGCAGCAGCGAACGGCAGGGGCGGCTGATCGATAAAGATCAGGCCGGATCAATGGAGATGAAAAAGCGTCAGGGATACTTCTAAGGAGCGGCATCATGAATAACTATATTGCACAACAAATTGCCGAACAGGGCGTGGAAGCCTACCTGCTGGCGCAACAACATAAAGGATTGCTGCGTTTCTTAACCTGTGGAAGTGTTGATGACGGTAAAAGCACCTTAATTGGGCGATTACTGCATGATACCCGCCAGATTTATGAAGATCAGCTCAGTTCACTGCACGCAGACAGCCGCCGGATAGGTACTGCTGGTGAGAAACTCGATCTGGCCCTACTGGTTGACGGGCTGCAAGCCGAGCGTGAGCAAGGCATCACCATTGATGTGGCTTACCGCTATTTCTCAACCGATAAACGTAAATTTATCATTGCCGATACCCCCGGCCATGAGCAGTACACCCGTAATATGGCCACCGGTGCATCTACCTGTGATGTGGCAATTTTACTAATTGATGCCCGCAAAGGCATGCTCGACCAAACTCGCCGCCACAGCTTCATTGCTAACTTGCTCGGTATCCGCCACTTTGTGGTTGCCGTTAATAAAATGGATCTGGTTGATTACAGCGCCGAGATTTTTGCGCAAATCAAACAGGATTATCTGACGTTTGCCGACCGTTTGAACCCCGAATTGAATATCACCATTTTACCGCTGTCGGCTCTTGATGGTGATAACGTGGTGCAACGTACTGAAAACCTCAACTGGTATCAGGGGCCGGCACTGTTGCAGGTGCTCGAAGAGATTGATGTTGTGCAATCACGTACCGAGCAGGCGTTACGCTTCCCAGTACAATATGTCAGCCGCCCAGATCGTGATTTTCGCGGTTACGCCGGAACACTGGCTTCAGGCACTGTCGCGGTCGGGCAAAAACTCAAAGTACTGCCTTCAGGATTGGAAACCCATGTCAGCCGTATAGTGACCTTTGATGGCGATCTGCCCGTTGCCGTACCAGGGCAGGCAATTACACTGGTTCTGGCCGATGAGATTGATATCAGCCGTGGCGACCTGCTGATTGCCGCAGACGATCCGTTGCAAACCACCTCGCGCATTCTGGCCGATGTGGTGTGGATGACAGAGCAGCCCTTACAGGTGGGAAAAACCTACGACATCAAGCTGGCCGGAAAGAAAACACAAGCCCGTATCAGCGCGATACTGCACCAAACTGATGTGAACAGCCACGCGCAGCATGAAACCGACGCACTGCCGCTCAACGGCATCGGGCGTGTCGAGATTGAATTTACCGAACCTCTGGCGCTCGATACCTATCGGCAAAGTGCTGAATGTGGCAGTTTTATCTTTATTGACCGCTTGAGCAATGTCACCGTCGGTGCTGGGCTTATTCACCAGCCTTTATCCACGCGCGCGACTACCGACGCTGCATCGCAAGCAAGCGCAGCACCAAATCGGCCCTACAGTGCCTTTGAACGAGAGCTCAATGCCCTGATCCGCAAACAGTATCCACACTGGGGCGCACGCGATATCAGCACAGATATCTCTGATAACACCGGCATCTCTTATGAATAGATCAGATATCAATCAAGCAAGCATCCGTCAATCGGGCATTGATAAGCCCGATAACATCGTCTGGCATGCTCATCCGGTTAAACAGGCTGCCCGCGAGCAACTTCATCAGCACCGCGCCGCGGTGCTCTGGTTTACCGGATTATCCGGTGCAGGAAAATCAACACTGGCCGGTGCGCTCGAACACGCCCTGTTCCAACGCGGGATCCACACCTACCTGCTCGATGGGGATAACGTCCGCCATGGCTTATGCCGCGATCTCAGTTTTAGTGCGGCAGACCGCCGCGAAAACATTCGGCGGGTGGGTGAAGTCAGTAAACTGATGGTGGATGCTGGGCTGGTTGTGCTCACCGCATTTATCTCACCGCACCGCGATGAGCGCCGTTTAGTGCGTGAATTAGTCGAGCCAGATCAATTTATTGAGGTGTATGTCGATACGCCGCTCACGGAATGTGAACGCCGCGACGTAAAAGGGCTGTACAAAAAGGCGCGCGCGGGTGAAATTCAAGACTTTACGGGCATCGATGCCGTGTACGAAGCCCCACAAAATCCGGAAGTGCATCTTCACAGCGATCAGTACTCTGTCAGTGAACTGGTCGATACATTACTGGAGGCGCTGAAAACACGTGGCATCATTAGGTAAGAGAGGTACACCTATGTTGCAGGCGTTAGAGAAGATCGCACGCGAAGCGGGAGCCGCCATTATGTCGGCCTATCAACGTGAAGTGACTATCGTGCATAAAGCCGATGCGTCGCCGTTGACCGAAGCCGATCTGGCTGCACATCACATTATTGTGAACGGGCTGACATCACTCACCGCAGGGATCCCAGTGCTCTCGGAAGAGGCTGCCGTATTACCGTGGGAGACCCGCCGCCACTGGACACGATTCTGGCTGGTTGACCCGCTTGATGGTACAAAAGAGTTTATCAAGCGTAACGGTGAGTTTACCGTCAACATCGCACTGATTGAGCACGGTGTTCCTATCATGGCAGTGGTGTATGCCCCTGCTCAAGATAAGCTCTATTTAGCCGAAGGCGGTAAAGCATGGCGCATTCATAATGGTCAGCGTGATAGCCTGCAAGTGCAGCAAGCAATGCCTCCGGTCGTCATTGCCAGCCGTTCGCATCAAGACCCGCAGCTTAATCGCTATCTCAATGAACTTGGGCCGCACACCTTGATGGCGGTAGGCTCGTCACTCAAATTCTGTTTAGTGGCCGAGGGCAGTGCCCAGCTCTACCCGCGCTTTGGCCGTACAATGGCATGGGATACCGCAGCCGGACACTGTATCGCACAAGCGGCGGGTGCAGTCATTGAAACGCTCGATAACCAACCGCTGCGTTATAACCAGCGCGAAGATCTGGCCAACCCTGCCTTTATGGTTCGCGTACCTTGGCAACGGGGCTGCTGCTAACAACGCAAACGTTGCAAGACACATCAGCAACACAAGCGGCCATGCACATACAAAGGCGCAAATATAGCC
>CAMTGL010000152.1 GCA_947071955.1 uncultured Plesiomonas sp. | reverse complement strand
TTATTTTTGGTTTATGGTTTGCAGCAAAAAAATATTATTAAATAAACATAAATTTCTAATAAAAAAAACGCCGATATCATATCGGCGCCGCAAAAATATATGTTCGCTATATAATGCAAATAAATTGAAGGAAGTTAAGACAACGTGGAGTACAGCATCCATCGCATAAATACTGTATTCACCTGCGTAGTAGAGTATGCGACAACGGGCTATCTGCTACTTTGATTTTGCTCAATATTTCGGCCATCATTGTCAAACCTAGCCACAAAAACCGCTCTCTGCGCATGATTACATGCAATCCGTACGGCTACAACCAGCGCTTTTTCTTCAGCCAGATACCAATACCAATAGCAACCACCACAAGCGTCACACAAAACAGTGTAAAACTACCACGAAACCCCTCACCCGGAATTCCCTCCAAATTCACACCAAACAGCCCTGTCAAAAATGAGACCGGTAAAAACATCATTGCTAGCAGCGACATCACATATGTACGGCGATTCATTGCATCAGCCAGCAAATTGGCAATTTCGTCGGCCAATACTGATGTACGCGAGATAGCCGCATCCAAATCATCGAGTGTACGGCCAAGACGTTCGGAAACATCCTGCATCCGACGTTTGTCCTCTTCGCTAAACCACGGGATTTTTTCTGCGGCAATACGTGAATACACATCGCGTTGTGGTGAAAGATAACGGCGTAGAATGATTAATTGTTTGCGAATTAACCCCAGTTGGCCCCGATCAGGCACTTTGTGCTCAAGTAGACCATCTTCCAGGTCAATGATGGTCTCATGCAGATCATCAATAAATTCAGAAGCATAATCTGTCATTGCATCACACAATTCAACCACCCACTCGCTACTGTCTGTCGGGCCGTTACCCGACCAGAGTGTTGACTCAACATCCTCCACCGGAAACAGACGGCGTTTGCGGGTTGACACAATCAGCTCGCTGGTGATGTAGGCACGCAACGCAACCATCTGATCCGGTCTTTCACCGTGGTTATAGTTAATCCCCCGCAAAGTCACTAAAATGCCTTCTCCGATACGGGTGAAACGCGGACGCGAGCTTTCTCCTAGCAGGGCATCTTTCACCCCTTCAGGCAAAACATCACTGTTTTTAATCCACTCTGCCGATTGCGGATGGCTGTAATCAAGATGTAACCATGCAGGTAATGATGGAATAGCGTTTGTGGCGGCATTCATTGGTAAAGCGCCGCCTTTGCCATCAAAAAACATCTTGGTTACAGCACCTTCCACTAACACATCATTTAGTTGCATCTTTTCATCCTAAAATATCGTCACAATTCCCTATACCGATCACATTTTGAATCTATTTGCCGATTTCCAAATAGCAAATTTGTGATAGATTTCTGCCCATAAAATTTGGCGTTAGCGTCCCTGTTATCATCCGTTAAGTCTATTTTAAGGATCACCGACAATGAAACAAAGTGCAGAGGTCTGGCTAGAGCAAGAGCTTATGCTGCAGGAAGTGATCAGAACTGAGAGATTGCGCCATTTACGCGAAGAGCAGGACAATACACAACCTGACACTAACCGCCGCTCTTGCCGCCGTCGTCAGATTAAACGCAGCAAGAAAGTAACGCTGTAATCTAATGTAAATCCCGAAAATCAGCGAAGAAAGCAACTTAGAAAATCAGGGCGTTACTGCAGTAACTGCCCTGACCTTCAGGCTATAATGCCGCGTATATCATCTACGTTTCATCATTTAATAATCGTTTAATAATCGGTTAATCAACAATCGCGGTGGTTAAACGTGCGCTGCAACAGAGTTGATCTTGCTGATTGAAGATCTCAATCTGCCAGACTTGATGTCGGCTGCCGGTATGTAATGCTTTGCAAACACCGCGCGCCATACCCTGCCGAATTGCTTTGATATGGTTGGCATTCACTTCTAGCCCCACCACTTTTTGTTCACCCTCTGTACACAAGTACCCTGCCACTGAGCCAAGGGTTTCTGCTAATACCACCGACGCACCGCCGTGTAATAAACCAAACGGCTGAGTAGTTCGCTGATCGACCGGCATCGTCGCTTCAATGCTGTCTGTATTCAACGCGATAAATTCGATACCAACATGACCAACCATACAATTTGTTCCCATTGCATTGAGTTGGCTAAGGGTTGCCTGACGCTTCCACATCATAGGTACACTCTCTTTTTTAGCATGTTATTCAATAAATTGCATGCAATTCCGTGAATAGTATGTATCGCTAGTCATGGCAGTTTTGTGCTTCACATCCCCTATAAGTATTATGGATATAACTCGATAGCAAACCCCATAACAGCCCTAGAGTGCACATAATTACACATTTACAATGGGTGACGTTGTCACTCAAAATGCCACGAAATACCGGTTTATACCGACATGATTGTGCGATAGTGACTACAACAAATTGCCATCGCGACAAATCGCCAGCAGTGCTTGCGCTGGGTGTAAAATGGCGGTTTTCTCTTCACGTTTAACCTGACTGCGACACGAGTAACCAGTTGAAACACAGCGATTTAATGGGCGAATTTTGAGTTGTGATTGCCAAGACAAAGCATAGATCCCTTGAGAGTGTGTTCGGTTTTTCTTTTCATGCCCGTATGTTCCGGCCATACCACAGCACCCAACACTAACCGCTTGTAACTCGGCGCCAAAATGCGCAAATATCGAGGCCCAGTCTCGGCTACTTTCAGGTAATGCGGTACTTTCAGTGCAGTGGCCAAACAAATACCATGTGTCAGAGGTTTTACGGTAAGCTGGCAAGGTAACCAGTTGATTTTTTAGCCACTCATGAGCCAACAATACGTTAAAGTCACCGCGCTTATCCCCCAGCGTGATACGGTATTCATCGCGATAGCAAAGCACCAGAGCCGGATCAACACCCACCAGCGGAATACCCAATGCGCTAATATGGTTTAAAAACTCTGCCGTATTTGCGGCGGTATTGGCAAACCCAGTGAGGAAACCTTTGACATGTTGTGGTTTTCCGTTAGGTTTGAACGGCAGTAATACAGGCTGAAACCCTAAGTGTTCGGCCAGCCTGATAAAGTCCGCAACAACGTTTGCATCATAAAAACTGGTAAACGGGTCTTGTACTACCAGCAGATAACGTGATTTTTCAGCCTGACTGAGCGCCTGCAACTGTGCATAATCAAACTGCAAGGCGGTGTGTCCGGTTAGCTGTTCGGGCAATGTCGGCACAGATAGCAAGGGTACATCGACCATACCGAGTGTTTTTTCTGTCAGATGTTGCATCCACGTTGGCTGCATGAGGGCATTAAACAACCGAGGGGCTTTGGCCATCAGGGGAGCATATTGTTCGACTGTGCCAATCATATAATCACGCACGGGCCGCAAATAACGGGTGTGATAGAGCTGCAAAAAGCGCGAACGAAAAGCCGGTACATCAATTTTAATCGGGCACTGTGTTGAGCAGGCTTTACAGGCCAAGCAGCCAGACATCGCCTCTTTCACTTCGTGCGAGAAATCATACTCACCGCGCCGTGCAGCCAAGGTGTAGCGCGTTTTTGCTATTAGCTGGCGGAATGTGGTGCGTGTTCCGGTCAACGATGCTTCAATCGCCAGCGTATCTGCGCCTTCATCGGCCAGCAGTGTCAGCCATTCGCGCACCAACGCGGCGCGGCCTTTTGGTGAGTGGCGGCGATCTCGGGTAATTTTTACCGAGGGACACATCGGGCTGTGGGTGTCAAAGTTAAAACACAGGCCATTACCGTTACACTCAAGTGCGCCGCGGTAAGATTCACGCACTGTTAGCGGGATTTTTTTATCATGCCAGCTACGTTTTTCATCACTGACCTGCACCAATTGTGCATCCGCTTTCAGTGGAATACAGATTTTTCCGGGGTTCAGCCGGTTATCAGGGTCAAACACGGTTTTGATGTGGCGCAGCTCGTTCCACAGTGTTTCACCAAAAAACAGCGGGCTGTATTCGGAACGAAAGCCTTTTCCGTGTTCACCCCACATCAGGCCACCGTATTTTGCTGTCAGTGCCACAACCTGATCAGAGAGCGTTTTCATTAGGATCTCTTGCTGCGGATCACACAAATCCAGTGCCGGACGAACATGCAATACCCCCGCATCAACGTGGCCAAACATGCCGTAATGCAGCCCATGTTGATCGAGTAAGGTTCTAAATTCGGCAATATAATCGGCCAAATGCTCGGGCGGCACACAGGTATCTTCTGCAAATGCGATAGGTTTAGCCGCGCCTTTGGTGTTGCCGAGCAACCCAACAGCCTTTTTACGCATGGTGTAAATACGCTCGATACTGACCAGATCGTTGCAACGCTGATAGCCAATCACACCCGAGAGATGCTCGGGTAATAGGCTATCAAGCTTATCGCACAGCGCATTGACCTGCTGCTCAATCAGCACAGCATCATCACCGGCAAATTCCACGATATTCAGACCCTGCATATCCACACCGGGGACATCCGTAATCAGCTCTCGTACGGAGTGCCAGACAATGTCTTCACGTGCAAGGTTGAGTACTTTTGAATCGACTGTCTCTACAGATAAGGCATTGGCCTGTACCATAAAAGGCGCATGGCGCAGTGCCGAATCAAAACTGTCGTATTTAATATTGATCAGTTGCCTAACGTGTGGAATGGCAGTGATATTAAGTTTTGCTTCGGCAATCAGCGCCAAAGAGCCTTCTGATCCAGTTAATAGACGGGTTAAATCAAACTGGCTGAGGTCATCATTAAAGACATGCTTGAGATCATAGCCTGTCAAAAAACGGTTCAATGGTGGGAAACGCTCTAAAATTAATGCCCGTTGTTCACGACAACGCCCAAGAACAGTTTGGTACACCTGCCCGATACGCTCTTTTTGCTGCGCAAGATGTTCGGCCAGCGCGACAGCCATCGGCGCGGTATCAAGTAGCGTGCCATCAACCATGACGGCACGTAAACCCAGCACATGATCCGAAGTTTTGCCATACAACAGTGACCCCTGACCTGAGGCATCGGTATTAATCATACCGCCTATCGTGGCGCGGTTGCTGGTGGATAGATCGGGTGAAAAGAAGTAACCATGTGGCCGCAGATAAGCATTGAG
>CAMTGL010000151.1 GCA_947071955.1 uncultured Plesiomonas sp. | reverse complement strand
GACACTAACACCTGAAGCTAGCGCGTCTACCGATTCCGCCACCTTCGCATACTGCATGTTAATTCTGCTATCGCGTTATTATCACTGCGATTTTTTTGCTTTGCCGAGTTGAACATCATCTATAAATCAGATCAACTACGGGGGCGCATTTTTAGCGATTTCCCCCGTTGCGTCAATCATTAATTATTAAAACAGACAAATAAAGCCATGTTTGCTGGAAAATACATCACTTTCCACGTTTGGTCTGTTTTACCGCGCGGTAAACTTTAAACTTACCTGTTTGGGCAATAACCTGATGGCTGCCAAATACGCTATCGAGCAAATCAGGGTAGGGTAAAAATGCGTTGGCAACGATCCGCAGTTCTCCGCCTTCACGCAAATGTTGTGGTGCTTGCTTGATCAGTGTTTCAGTGGCGAGATATGAGGTGCTTAAGCCATCATGGAACGGTGGGTTTGAGATAATCAGATCAAACAGTGGCTGTGAACCTTGAGTTTGTGTGTTAAACGCAGAGAAGACATCACTGGCGACGATAGTCGCGCTGATCTGGTTTTGTTCTGCCGTGACCCGTGCTGATTCTAATGCCATGGCGTTGATATCACTTAATGTTAGGGTGATATCAGGGTTGTTACGCGCCAGTTGTGTACCAATTACACCGGCACCGCAGCCGAGATCAAGCACATTCCCGTTGACTGGGGTTGTGATGGTTGACAATAAAATACGGGATCCAATATCAAGTTCATTGCTGCTAAATACACCGGCAAGAGCGTGGATTTGCAGATCATTGAGGGTATAGCTGTGCCACCAGTCGGCCAGTGAATAGTGGGCTTGCTGTTGCAGTGTGAAGTGATATAAACCACAGCGGCGAGCAGAGTCAATTTTATGTACCGCACCAAATGGGGCAAGCAGTGTTTCTGCCGAGCGAACTCCTGCGCGGTTTTCACCAATGACGAAAACATCAATACCCACAGGCAGTATGCTGAGCAGTTGTGTCATCTGCATCAGGGCTTCTTGTTTGGTTTTTGGCCAGTAGTAGATCAGTGTATCAATACTACGTAGTTGCTCTGCATCCAACGTCAGACCAAAGGTTGCTGCTTGACCCAGTTTCGGTTGTAACGTCAGCCAGCGGCCAAAGTGTGCGGTGTGCACTTGCACGTGTGCTGCACTGATTTGCAAAGGGTATTCATCTTGCAGATCTCCGGCAAACAGAATGTGGCGAGATGAAAATTCATCTTCGTGGCGTAGCAAAACTTCACTGGCAGGGCACAGCATGGCGTTTTCTCAATGTTATTAGATAAAAAGCGATTATAAAGGATCTTCACGTGGCTGTGACTGCTTCTGTCGGTCTGATACCATATTATTACTGCGATTGGGTGTGTAAGAGGGCGGTATGAGCGAAAGACGCGACTGGATCTTACAGCAGATGGGGATCACGCAGTGGCAATTGCGTCAACCGGCTGCGCTGCAAGGTGATGCTGCGGTGCGGGTTGATGCGCAGATTCAGCTTATTGTGGTGGCGGCCGAGTTGCCGACAGGCAGATTGTTTGAGGATGTGCTGCGGACGTTGCAGGTGACTTCTGAGCACGTTTGCCATGTGCGGCCTGCACAGTATGATTTTTTGCATGTAGAGCATGCATGCTGGTTGTGGCTGATGGGCAGTGAAGGTGTGCCGTTGAGTGGCTGCCGGCAGTTGTATTCAGCAGCGTTGTCTACGTTGGTGGGCAGTGATGTGGCGAAAAAGCAGTTATGGCAGCAGATTGTAGGCTATGAGCGCCAATCGGTTTCTGCGTAAGTCTGGTTATCAGACATAAATAATGACCCGTAACGGATAAACCAAATGAGTGTTCAAATTACCACGTTAGAGGCTGATGAGTGGCCGCAGGCCTATGCCATAGAGGTGGCGGCGCATGCATTTCCGTGGAGTGAAAAGACGTTTCAAGATAATTTTGGCGAACGTTATATCAATGTAAAGTTGCTAAAAGATGGCCAATTGGTGGGTTTTGCCATTACACAGGTTATTTTGGACGAGGCTACGCTGTTTAATATTGCGATAGCACCCCAGTGGCAAGGCCAAGGATTGGGGTTACAGCTATTACGTCATTTGGGTGAATTATTAGCGACACAGGATGTGCTGACATTGTGGCTGGAAGTTCGCGAGTCTAATCTGCGCGCTCGTGCATTATATGAGCGAGAAGGGTTTAATGAGGTGACGGTTCGCCGCAATTACTACCCGTGTGCACAGGGGCGTGAAAATGCGGTGATTATGGCACTGCCATTAGGCTGACGGCGCACGGCTTTTCGGCTATAATTTCGCCCTTCTGAGCGTTTGGTGTGTTGCGTTGTTGAACTGAAACGCGTCTGCGCTATTTCTGATGCGCTGTCTCTGAACTGAATCTCTATGCGGATATATGCGTCATGGCTGTGTGTGAAGAGCACCACACGGCGGTGAGGCTGTTTATTGCCTATATAGAAAGGGTGCAGCAAGAGATAACGGCTTTGTATCCCTTAAATTGATCACAGGATTTGCCAAGTTTTATGTCATATCTAGAGGAAGTGGCGACTCGCCGCACGTTTGCAATTATCTCTCACCCGGATGCCGGTAAAACAACGATCACTGAAAAAGTGTTGTTATTCGGGCAGGCTATTCAAACCGCCGGTACGGTGAAAGGGCGTGGTTCAAACCAGCATGCAAAATCTGACTGGATGGAGATGGAGAAGCAGCGCGGGATCTCAATTACCACGTCGGTCATGCAGTTTCCGTATAAAGAGATGCTGGTAAACTTACTCGATACGCCGGGGCATGAGGATTTCTCTGAAGATACCTACCGTACTCTGACCGCAGTAGACTGCTGTCTAATGGTGATTGATGCGGCTAAAGGTGTTGAAGATCGTACACGTAAGCTGATGGAAGTGACTCGTCTGCGTGATACGCCAATCCTCACGTTTATGAACAAACTTGACCGTGATATCCGTGATCCGCTTGAACTGCTTGATGAAGTTGAGAGCGAGCTGAAAATTGCGTGTGCGCCGATTACTTGGCCAATTGGCTGCGGTAAGTTATTTAAGGGTGTGTATCACCTGTATAAAGATGAAGCGTATCTGTATCAAACCGGTATGGGTCATACGATTCAGGAAGTTCGTATTATCAAAGGGTTGCACACGGCAGAGCTTGATAATGCAGTGGGCGAAGATTTGGCAGCACAACTGCGTGAAGAGTTAGAGTTGGTGCAGGGTGCGTCAAATGAGTTTGATCAACAGGCATTTTTAGACGGCAGCTTAACGCCGGTCTTTTTTGGTACAGCACTGGGTAACTTTGGTGTTGATCATATGCTCGACGGTTTGGTTGAGTGGGCACCAACGCCTATGCCGCGTAAAACAGATAGCCGTGAAGTGGCGGCTACGGAAGAGAAATTTACTGGTTTTGTGTTTAAGATCCAGGCAAATATGGATCCGAAGCACCGTGACCGTGTGGCCTTTATGCGGATTGTCTCCGGCAAATATGAAAAAGGCATGAAGCTGCGCCATGTGCGTCTGGGCAAAGAGGTGGTGATCTCGGATGCACTGACCTTTATGGCCGGTGACCGTGAGCATGCGGAAGTGGCGTATGCGGGCGATATTATCGGTCTGCATAACCATGGCACGATCCAGATTGGTGATACTTTTACACAGGGTGAGGGTATGCGTTTTACCGGTATCCCTAACTTTGCGCCTGAATTGTTCCGCCGCATTCGTCTGCGTGATCCGTTGAAGCAAAAGCAGTTGCTCAAAGGGTTGGTTCAGTTGTCTGAAGAGGGTGCGGTACAGGTATTCCGCCCGCTGATTAGTAATGATCTGATTGTGGGTGCGGTTGGTGTGCTGCAGTTTGATGTGGTGGTTGCCCGCCTGAAATCAGAGTACAACGTTGATGCTTTGTATGAGTCGGTTAACGTGTCAACGGCCCGTTGGGTTGAGTGTGCCGATGCGAAGAAGTTTGATGAATTCCAGCGTAAGAATGAAGTCAATCTGGCGCTTGATGGCGGCGATAATCTGACCTACATTGCACCGACAATGGTCAATTTGAACTTGAGCCAAGAGCGTTACCCTGATGTACAGTTCCGCAAAACCCGTGAGCACTAATTTACATCTCTTATTGTGGTTTATGCTCAGTCAATACTGAGTTTTCATATATCTCAAGTAAGATATACCCAAAAATGAAAAAGCGCCGAAAGGCGCTTTTTTTATGGTTGATTGTTATGGTGAATACGGGCTTTATCATTAGTTATGTATAACTATCTGATAAATATTATGTTTCTCTGTTTGATTGAGACGGTGTTTCTGTCTAGCGGGCAGAATAGTAGTGCTGGCGACCGGTTTCGGTATCGTAAAGACCGATGTTGCGCCCGTTAATGCTGCCGTGAAAATACTTTCCGGTATGGAAATCATAACCCTTAAATCGGTTACCACTGAGTTCAAGCTGCACTTTGGCGTGAGTTTGCGCATCATAAAAATCGAGTTTACCTGCCCGACTGTTATGGGTCTGGAAACCACTTTGGGTATTCAGATCATAACCGCTGATGCGCCCTTCAGTGATCTTTACCTGCGTGTTTTTGTAGCGGCCCGCTTGATAATCATAGACAGATAACACCCGTTTATTACACGCTGACGCACCGATAATGGCGGCGACACGTGCTCGGGTTGACTCTTGCATGACTTACTCCTTGATTACCTAATAAACAATTAAATACGCGGGAAGGTGTGTGCGGACAATGTGTGGCGTAGATATTCCACGCATTTCGTATGCAGACACCATTACCTGATATTTCACATTGTAAGGAAAGTTGTCAACCGCTTAATGTATGAACATCTGTCACTGATCACACTTTTAGTGTTAATCACTAAATATGTAGGTTGTTGTGATTATTTATTCTTATTGTTGGTTATGGGATAAGCATAAGCGGCGGTAACAAAACGGCTGAACGTTGGCGATGTTAATTCAGCTTTATGTGCTGAGTCTAAACAGCCGAGAAGGTATTTGGCGATAGGGTATAGACAGGATTCGTGTGAAGCGTTTTGGTTGGGACGCGGGTATGTATCCTGCAAAAAAAGAGGCT
>CAMTGL010000150.1 GCA_947071955.1 uncultured Plesiomonas sp. | reverse complement strand
TCGGAGAGGTGTATAAGTGTCAGGCTCGATCGTCAAATGGCAGAGAGCCATATTACCGATACCGGAACGCTGGCCGATTTAGTGCGAGTGCGCAGTTGGTCTTCATCCAGCGAAAGTGGTGATCTAAGCGATTGTGATGTGGTGGCTGAAGACAGCCCCGTATTGCCACTGATTACCAGTACGAATGAGACCTGTTTAGGTACAGAGTGCCCACTTTATAAAGAGTGTTATGTGGTAAAAGCGCGCCGTAAAGCGCTGGAAGCTGATGTAGTGGTAGTAAATCACCACCTTTTTTTGGCGGATATGGTAGTCAAAGAGACCGGTTTTGGTGAGCTCATTCCCGAAGCGGAAGTGATTATTTTTGATGAAGCCCATCAGTTGCCTGATATTGCTAGCCAGTATTTTGGACAGTCATTAACCTCACGGCAGTTGCTTGATCTGGGCAAAGATATGCTACTGGGTTATCACATTGAAGTGCGTGACGTAGCGCAATTGAGTAAAGTGGCTGATCGCCTGACACAAACCGCACAGGATTTATGTGTCGTGCTCTGTGGTGGCAATGCCCGTGGTAATTGGCGCGATATGCTGCGTAATCCGCTGGTACAAGGGGCGTTAGCTCGGCTAAATGATGCGTTAGATTTTGCTGCTGATGTGCTGCGTTTAGTGGTCGGGCGCTCTAAATTGCTCGATGCTGCATTTGAGCGGGCAGAGCTATTTCGCGCTCGGCTTAAACGGTTAATGGATACCGATATCAGCGGTTACAGCTATTGGTATGAGTGCGGAAGCCGCCACTTTAGCCTGAATTTAACGCCGCTCAGTGTTGCAGATAAATTCAGTGAACAGATGAAGTCACACTCCGCCGCATGGATTTTTACCTCGGCTACTTTGGCTGTGGGTGATAGCTTTGATCACTATTGCCAGCGTTTAGGGCTGGGTGAAACCCGTCAGATGACCTTAAACAGCCCGTTTGATTATTCACAACAAGCTCTGCTGTGTGTACCGCGTTTTTTGCCTGAAGCGAATCGCCCGTATACCGCAGACCGGCTAGTCAGCTTGTTAACACCGGTGATTGAAGCGAGCCGTGGTCGCTGTTTTTTCTTGTGTACTTCACATCAGATGATGCGTGATTTAGCCGAGCGTTTTCGTGCCTGCTTAATGTTACCGGTGCTGGTACAGGGTGAAACCGGGAAGCAAAAATTGTTGCAGCAATTTGTCGAGCAGGGTGATGCGCTGCTGGTGGCCACGGGCAGCTTTTGGGAAGGGGTAGATGTGCGTGGGCAGGCGCTGTCGTGTGTGATTATCGATAAACTGCCCTTTACTGCACCGGATGATCCGCTGCTAAAGGCACGTATGGAAGACAACAAACTCAAAGGCGGTGAACCCTTTAATGATGTGCAGTTACCGGATGCCGTTATCACCTTAAAACAGGGGGTCGGGCGACTGATCCGTGATACCGATGATCGAGGTGTTATTGTTATTTGTGATCCGCGTTTGGTGGCAAAACCTTACGGGCAAACCTTTCTTGAGAGTTTACCTCCGCTACCACGCACCCGTGATATTGCACGTGTGATTGAGTTTTTACACCAGATTAGCCCGTAATCAGCGGGTTTGGCGCTATTTATGCTATCATTGGCGGTTTAGCTTACTTCTTTATTCGTTATTAATCCGAGGTTTGGATGTCAACCCGAATTCTGGCATTAGATACTGCTACCGAAGCCTGCTCTGCCGCACTCTGGGTAGAGGGTCAGATACACAGCGTTACTGAGATCTGCCCGCGTGAGCACACGCAGCGTATTTTACCCATGGTTCAGCAAATGCTGGCTGAAGGTGGTGTTTCCCTACAACAGCTTGATGCCATTGCATTTGGACGCGGGCCGGGGAGTTTTACCGGTGTGCGTATCGGGATAGGTATTGCACAGGGCCTTGCTCTGGGCGCAGATCTGCCGATGATCGGTGTTTCTAACCTGCTGGCTATGGCTGAAGGCGCACACCGCGTGCACCAACATACTCAGGTATTGGCTGCCATTGATGCGCGAATGAACGAAGTTTACTGGGGTCAGTATCAGCGTACTGCCGATGGTCAGTGGCAACTTTTGGGCGAAGAGCAGGTGCTTACCCCTGATGCTGTTGATACCCAATTGATCAGCGCTGCGGGAATCTGGGCCAAAGTAGGCACTGGTTTTGAAACATACCCTAATTTAGCTACCAATAGCCCGTTGAACCTGACAAAAAGTGATATTTTACTGCCAGAGGCACAAGATATGTTGCCTTATGCGCTGTACTGCTTGGCCAATGGCCTGACTACGGCAGTTGAGAATACCGTTCCTGTCTATTTGCGCAATAACGTGGCATGGAAAAAACTCCCCGGTCGTGAATAATCGGTTTATTGCAGAGAGCCTCTGCTATCTATGCACTTGACGTTATCGTAAACGTTAGGCGCTCTCTTGCATGATTTTTCATACAGATAAACAGATGTTTGAAAAAGTTGTGTTAATTTATTGTTAAGATCAGGTTTGCCCTGTAGAGTAGTGCTTGTCGTTAGAGCATTTATCCTACAGCAACCGGATTATGTTGCGTAAAGCTAGCCCGGGGTCTCCTCCTGAGGCATGGCATACAACTATATTTGTGAGGAGACTTACCGTGGAAAAGGTCTGGCTTTCTAGTTACCCTGCTGATGTTCCAGCTGAAATAAACCCTGATCAATACTCATCTCTGGTCGACTTGTTTGAACAGGCCATACACCGTTATGCCGATCAGCCTGCTT
This sequence comes from uncultured Plesiomonas sp., assembly GCA_947071955.1. Classification (GTDB taxonomy): domain Bacteria; phylum Pseudomonadota; class Gammaproteobacteria; order Enterobacterales; family CAMTGL01; genus Plesiomonas. The sequence goes on along the minus strand of CAMTGL010000150.1, from coordinate 2,362 downwards.
TCGTTAACATGGGGCAGGTGATGACATTCCGCAAACTTGAAGAGAGCAGTCGGGCATTTGCTGCCTACCTGCAAAATACCCTCAAGTTGCAAAAAGGTGACCGTGTCGCCTTGATGATGCCGAATCTATTACAGTACCCGATAGCCCTGTTTGGTGTACTGCGTGCGGGTATGATTGCCGTTAACGTAAACCCGCTGTATACCCCGCGAGAACTTGAGCATCAGCTCAATGACAGTGGTGCTAAAGCCATTGTTATTGTTTCAAACTTTGCGCACACCCTAGAGAAAGTGGTGTATCAGACACCGATTAAGCATGTCATTTTAACCCGTATGGGTGACCAGTTGCCGATGGCAAAAGGGACACTGGTGAACTTCGTTGTGAAGTACATCAAAAAAATGGTGCCAAAATATAACCTGCCAGATGCCATTTCATTCCGTGCCGCGCTGCGAAAAGGGCGTTTTCAGCAGTATGTAAAACCGGAAATTGTCTGTGATGATATCGCCTTCTTGCAATATACCGGTGGTACAACTGGCGTATCAAAAGGAGCGATGCTCACTCACCGCAATATGGTTTCTAACGTCTTACAGGCAAAAGCGGGTTATTCACCTATTCTGGAAGAGGGCCGTGAGCGTGTTGTTACCGCTCTACCGCTGTACCATGTGTTTGCGCTAACAGTAAACTGCCTGCTGTTTTTAGAGATGGGTGGCAAGAACCTGTTGATTACCAATCCGCGCGATATTCCGGGGTTTGTTAAAGAGCTGGCGCGTTACGATGCCACAGCGATTACCGGCGTTAACACACTGTTTAATGCACTGATCCATAATGAAGACTTCCGTGAAATTAACTTTTCTGCTCTGCGGTTAACCGTGGGGGGCGGCATGTCGGTACAACGCGCTGTTGCTGAACAGTGGCAAAAACTGACCGGCACTAAATTACTTGAAGGCTATGGCCTGACAGAGTGCTCACCGTTGGTGGCAGGTTGCCCGTATAATCTGAAAGGGTATAACGGCGCTATCGGTTTACCGGTACCGTCAACCGATATCAAACTGGTTGATGACGACGGGCACGAAGTGCAAGACGGTGAAGCTGGCGAGTTGTGGGTCAAAGGCCCGCAAGTTATGCTGGGTTACTGGCAGCGTCCGGAAGCAACCGCTGAGATATTGAAAGAGGGCTGGCTGGCTACCGGTGATGTTGTGCGTATTGACAACGAAGGCTTTATGCGGATTGTTGATCGCAAAAAAGATATGATCCTCGTCTCAGGGTTTAATGTTTACCCGAATGAGATCGAAGATGTGGTCGCACATCATCCAAAAGTACTAGAAGTAGCGGCAGTAGGTGTGCCGAGCGAAGCGTCGGGTGAGGCCGTCAAGATCTGCGTGGTGAAAAAAGATCCGTCATTGACGCGTGATGAGTTAATCGCGTATTGTCGGAAAAATCTCACCGGCTATAAGTGCCCGAAAATCGTTGAGTTTAGGGATGAGCTACCAAAAACCAACGTGGGTAAGATCCTTCGCCGAGCGTTGCGTGAAGAGGCTCAAACACTATCAGCAGTCTCTGTTGATGATGAGCCAGAGCAGGCTAAAGCCTCATAATTTGTGCTGATGTAATACCTATTTAGCTTGAAACGCCGGCAGTTGCCGGCGTTTCTGTTGTTAATATTCGTGAATGACACCTGTCTAGCAGTATGGCTACAGGCAGGTGTATTGATATATATAAACATGCTCTAATGGATTCTTGTCACGATCACTAAAGTTACAACGGCCCTATCTTGGGGCGGTCTCTTTAGGTATTTCGAAAGCGCCTCTGCCTGATGTTTATACGGCAACGGGCATTCAAGAAGACATAGCATAGTGGAAGAGAATATTGTTGTGGATTACCGATTAATTACTACTGATGCCGACCTGCTTGAGGTTTGCCAGCGTGCAGCAACTTGTGATCTGGTTGCCATTGATACCGAATTTGTGCGTACACGTACCCTCTATCCACAGCTTGGCTTAGTGCAGCTGTTTGATGGGCAGCATGTCTCTTTGATCGATCCACTGGCAATGTCAGATTTGGCACCACTGCGTGATTTGTTGGTTAATCCGGCGATCACCAAAGTGTTGCATGCCTGTGGTGAAGATCTTGAGGTGTTTCAGCACTACTTGGGTGTTATGCCAACACCTATGTTGGATACACAGATCATGGCCGCTTTTCTTGGCCACCGTATTTCAACCGGTTTTGCCGCGTTAGTGGCTGAATATCAGGGTGTAGAGCTGGATAAAGGTGAATCCCGTACCGACTGGCTGGCTCGTCCGTTAACGGAAAAGCAGTGTCACTATGCCGCTGCCGATGTCTATTATTTGTTGCCGATGTTTAAAAC
>CAMTGL010000149.1 GCA_947071955.1 uncultured Plesiomonas sp. | reverse complement strand
CAACACACCGATAAATACCATCAGCGCCAAACCTTTATTCGCTGCCGGCTCAAACGGTAAAACATTCAGCAGTAAAACAAACAGGGCAATATCGGCGATTAAAATCAGCGGATTACGGCCAAGCAGTGCCGATTGGGGCATTTGCGGTAACGAAGCATCACTCATATCAACAGTCCTTATCAGGGATCAATAACACCCTTTGTCACACCAAACATTCAGTCACAACACGGATTGATCTTCATCAATTTAACGCCACGATAACGACTTACTTACAGTGAGGGAATGTGTTTACAGCGCAATAACCTAATGGGATTGAGTTTCTGAGAGCTGAAGCGAGTCGCTTAGTCTGAACGCAATGCACTTATCAGCATAAACTGCCAATAAGTAGCATGAAATCGTGACAATAATAATCACCGTGGTTAAAAAACCCACAGCATCAGAGCAGTTTAGGGATGAAAGATAAAAAACCGATACCGAACACATTGCCATGCAATGCCCCAGTACCGGCCTCCTGTTAACAATATCCCCCTGATGCTGGCTTACCGAAAAGCCGCCATCACCCAAAACAGCACACGGGAAAACCGCCTGCAATCAGGCTGAGGTAAACAGCGCCTGCCGCTCCGGTTCGAGGGCAAAACAGGCTATTTGTGCATCAGCATAGTCACGCAATGGTGGCGCAGCCTGACGGCAAATATCACGCGCATACTGGCAGCGGGTACTAAACGCACACCCCGGTGGCGGGCTAAGCGGGCTTGGCAATTCGCCGCGTAACGCAATTCGCTCACGCCGCAACGCCGGATTTAAGCGCGGTGTGGCCGACAGCAGAGCCTGCGTGTAAGGGTGGCGTGGGTTACGAAACAACGTCTGGCAATCAGCTTTCTCAACACAGCGGCCCAAATACATCACCATCACCTCATCGGCGATATGTTCAACCACCGAAAGATCGTGCGAGATAAATACATACGACAGCCCCATCTCAGCTTGTAAATCCATCATCAAATTCAGCACCTGCGCACGCACCGACACATCGAGCGCCGACACCGGCTCATCAGCAATCACGATATCCGGTTTTAGCATCAGCCCGCGCGCAATCGCAATCCGCTGACGCTGGCCGCCGGAAAACATGTGCGGATAGCGGTCATAAAACTCAGCTTTCAGGCCTACTTTGGCCATCATCTCCAGCGCACAGGCGCGGCGCTCGGCCGCCGTCATTGCGGTATTAATCGCCAGCGGCTCTTCGAGGATCGCTCCGATTTTTTTTCGTGGATTGAGCGAGGCATACGGGTTTTGAAACACGATCTGGATCTTCTGCCGCCGTAGCTGATCCGCTTGCGGATCTCGACACAACAGATCCTGCCCACGGTAATACAGCTCACCGTGGCTGGGTGTTTCAATCAGGGTCAGCAGGCGGCCAAGGGTAGATTTACCACATCCCGATTCACCCACCACCGCCAACGTTTTCCCCCGCTGCAACTCAAAACTGACCCCATCGAGCGCACGAACCTGCCGCTCAGGAGCCAGCCAGCCCTTTTTCACCGGATAGTATTTTTTTAAATCCACTGCCTTTAGCAGCGGTGCGGATAACATACTACTCATGATACTGCCTCATTTGATGCTGACAGAGGGGATGTCACCGACGATGACACGGGCGGTTCGCCGGAAACAGAGACCGACGCAACAGCGCCTGATGCAGCAGATTGTGCAGCAGAGGCCTCAGCAGACAACGCCGATAACGGAAAATGACACTTTACCTGACGCGCAGAATCCCCACACAACACCGGCTCTTCGCTGTAACAGCGGGCCTGTACATACCGACAGCGCGGATTCAGCAGGCAGCCCTGCGGGCGATCATATTTTCCCGGTACCACTCCAGCCAGCGAATCTAGCCGCGATTTTCCAGCCACAAACTCCGGCAGTGAACGCAGCAGCGCCTCGGTATACGGGTGCTGTGGTGTACGGAAAATCTCCTTCGCCGGCCCGCTTTCAACCACTTGACCGGCGTACATCACAATCACCCGCTGCGCCGCTTCTGCTACCAGTGCCAAATCGTGGGTGATCAGCACCAACGCCATATTCTCTTTACGCTGCAACTCCAGTAACAGATCAATAATCTGTGCCTGAATCGTCACATCCAGCGCGGTAGTCGGTTCATCGGCAATCAGCAATTTAGGCTTACAGGCAATCGCCATCGCAATCATCACTCGCTGACTCATGCCACCCGAAAGCTGATGCGGGTAAACATCTAGCCGCGACTCCGGATCGGGGATCCCGACCTGCCGCAGCAAATCCAGCGCGCGTAGACGACGAGTCTGCTTATTGCCGCCCTGATGGACCTTCAGTGCCTCCATGATCTGGTATCCGACACTAAAACAGGGATTTAAACTGGTCATCGGATCTTGGAAAATCATCGCCATTTCAGCGCCGGTCAGTTGGCGTTTTCGCTTTGCTGGCATCGCCAGCAAATCATGGCCACTGAAGGCCAGCCCACCGGCCTGTACGCGGCCGGGATAATCAATCAGCCCCATAATCGCCAGCGAGCTGACCGATTTGCCCGAACCGGACTCACCGACAATGCCCACCACCTCGCCTTCTCGCACCTGATAACTGATACCGTCTACCGCCCGAAACGGGGCCTGCGGATCACCAAAATGTACCGACAGCTGATCGACATTCAGCAGTATAGGCTGCATCGCGGCAGCCTGATGTTGTTCGCTCATCCTGTTGCTCCTTACTGCTTTAGCTTGGGATCAAGCGCATCGCGCAGACCATCGCCCATCAGGTTAAAGGCCAGCACGGTCAGCAAAATTGCCAGCCCTGGCAGCGTAACCACCCACCATGCGCGCTGCACAAATTGCAGTGCATCGGCCAGCATTGAGCCCCACTCCGGCGTTGGCGGCTGCGCCCCCAACCCGAGAAAACCAAGTGCCGCCATATCGAGGATCGCATTTGAAAACCCCAGCGTAGCCTGCACGATCAGCGGAGCTAAACAGTTCGGCAAAATGCAGCTAAACATCAACCGGAAGTTACTGGCACCTGCCACGCGCGAGGCGGTCACATAATCACGATTTACCTCACTTAAAACCGATGCGCGCGTCAGCCGGATGTAGTGCGGCAAAGCCACAAACGAGATAGCCAGCGAAGCATTGACTATCGAGGGCCCCAAAATTGCCACTATCGCAATCGCCAGCAGCAGGCTTGGCAGAGCCAGCATGATATCGACCAGACGCATCATCAGACTGTCGACCCAACCGCCGTAGTAACCGGCCAGCAGACCAAGGCTGATGCCGAGCACCAGAGACACACTCACCACCATGCAACCAATCAGTAGCGACAACTGCGCACCGTAGATCAAGCGGGATAAAATATCGCGGCCGACATCGTCAGTGCCCAGAATGTGCGCCATGCTGCCACCCTCTATCCATGCCGGAGGTACTAATAACGCATCACGAAACTGCTCGGCAGGGTTATACGGCGCTAACCAGTGGGCAAACAGCGCCAATACCAGCACCAGCGCAATGTAGGCCAGCCCGACCAGTGCGCCAGTATTGCGGCTAAAATAGTGCCAAAACTCCCGCAGCGGAGTCATCGGCTGCGGAGCACGGGTCACTGTGACCGAATCTGTCATATCGGTCTCCTTATTAATTTTTTAGAAAACATGAGGTTATTCCTATCTGGCCTCAAACACCGTATCCACCTTTAACGGCTATGGCGAATACGCGGGTTCACAATCCCATAGGTCAAATCAACCAGTAAATTGACGGTAATAATGATGCAGGCCACCAGCAGCACGCCGCCCTGCACCACCGGATAATCACGGCGGTGAATCGCCTCGATCAACCACTTACCGATCCCAGGCCACGCAAAAATGGTTTCGGTCAAAATTGCACCGGAAAGCAAAATACCCACCTGCAAGCCAATCACGGTAATCACTGGGATCAGCGCATTACGCAGCGCATGCACCACAATCACCCGCAGCGGAGCAAGCCCTTTAGCACGCGCAGTGCGGATATAGTCCTCACCCAACACCTCCAGCATGGCAGAGCGAGTCATGCGGGCAATCACCGCCAGCGGGATCGTGCCGAGCACAATGGCAGGTAAAATCAGGTGCATCACCGCATCGTGAAATGCACCCGGTTCCTCTGACAGCCACGTATCAATCAGCATAAAACCGGTCACTGCATCTACCCAGTACTCAGCCCCTAAACGCCCCGCCACTGGCGTTAGATCCAGATTGACCGAAAACACCAGCATCAACAGCAGCGCCCACCAGAAAATCGGCATCGAATAACCGGTGAGGGATACCGCCATCACCGAGTGATCAAACACCGAACCGCGTTTTACTGCCGCCAAAATGCCCACCGGCAAGCCGATCATCACGGCAAACAACACCGCACACAGAGCCAGCTCAACGGTAGCCGGAAACAGCGTTAAAAACTCATCCAGCACCGGGGCTTTGGTGCGCAAAGACTGCCCCAAATCCCCCTGTAAAATATTACCGACATAATCGAAATATTGGCTGTACAGCGGCTTATCCAGCCCCAACTCCGCTTGTAATTGAGCATGGCGCTCAGCAGAGATCCCCCGCTCGCCTACCATCACCTCAATCGGATCACCGGGGATCAGACGAATCAAGGCAAACGTCAGCAACGTGATCCCGATAAACGTCGGGATCACCAAGCCGATGCGCCTGAAAATAAATTGCACCATAGGGTTAACTCTCAGATAAAACGGCAGTACCGCATGTGGCACTGCCGTTATTAACAGGTTACTTCTGTAGGCTCACACCGTAGAAGTGATGCTTGCCGAGCGGGTCAACTTTGTAACCCTGCACCTCTTTACGCACCGGCTCATACACGACCGAGTGCGCAATGGTTATCCACGGCGCTTGCTCTTTAAACACCACCTGAGCTTGCTCGTACAGTTGCGTACGGGCCGCTTTATCTGACGTTTCGCGGGCTTTTAAGACTAATGACTCAAACGGCGCATAACAAAAACGCGCATAGTTCGAACCATCTTTTGCAGCAGCACAACTGAGCAATACCGCAAGGAAGTTATCCGGATCGCCATTATCACCGGTCCAGCCGAGCAGCATGGTCTGATGCTCACCCTCTTACGAGCGCTTCAGATACCTGT
>CAMTGL010000148.1 GCA_947071955.1 uncultured Plesiomonas sp. | reverse complement strand
ACAGGATCATCGGGTCTTAAGTACTTCAGGCTACTGCGATAGCCACAATATTGGCGATATTGCGTGTTCCTAAGTAGCTAGAGGATCATGCAAGATCGTCACGACGGGTGTGGATCATGTAATTGACATCGATATCTTTGCGCAGTGAGAACTGATTGAGCAGGGGGTTAAAGGTGATCCCGATAATGTCTTGTTCACGCAGCGGGGTGGCATCAATCCAGTGCAGTAACTCTGATGGGCGGATGAATTTTTTAAAGTTGTGTGTGCCTTTGGGCACCATGCGTAACAGGTACTCTGCGCCGACTATCGCAAATAGAAATGATTTTGGATTGCGGTTTAGAGTGGAAAAAAAGACATGACCGTTCGGTTTGACCAAACGTGCACAGGCACGGACGATAGACTCAGGATCAGGCACATGCTCTAACATCTCCATACAGGTAACAATGTCATACTGGCCCGCATGTTGATCGGCGTGCTCCTCAACCGTTTGTTGTATGTAGTTGACATCAACACCGCTTTCTAGCGCATGCAGGCGTGCTATTTGCAGCGGCTCTGCACCCATATCCAGACCAGTAACGTGTGCGTCTTCACGTGCCAAACTTTCTGACAAAATACCGCCACCACACCCTACATCGAGCACTTTTTTGCCAAAAACACCTTCAGCGGCATCAAGAATATAGCTAAGGCGCAGCGGATTAATGCGGTGTAACGGCTTAAATTCACCTTCGAGATCCCACCAAGTTGAGGCAACGGCTTCAAATTTGGCGATTTCGTGATCATCAACATTACGATTATTTTGCATGGATAAAACGCATCCCTTCATACACTATTATTATGACAATTATACCTGATCTGCCGCAGATAAATATCTGCTGCGGGTAGATTGCCAGAATTTACTGATGTTGGTGAATACATGATTTGCACAAATGCAGGTAGCCTGAGAGTTTAGGCTGTTATGGCTGCGGTTTTTCGGCAAGGAGGCGCGTGTCTTGTTTTTTATACACTGGGCGTAAAGTTTGCTTTTATGGTATAGTCTTACACCTTTTTCATCCGGTCAGACGACAATTAGCTGAGGGAATGTGGCGCCATGAGCGACCTAGCCAAAGAAATCACGCCGGTCAATATCGAAGAAGAGCTGAAAAGCTCCTATCTGGACTACGCAATGTCCGTGATTGTCGGACGAGCCTTACCAGATGTGCGTGACGGCCTTAAGCCGGTTCACCGCCGTGTGTTGTACGCGATGAGCGTACTCGGTAATGACTGGAACAAACCTTATAAGAAATCGGCCCGTGTGGTCGGTGATGTAATCGGTAAATATCACCCGCATGGTGATAGTGCTGTTTATGACACTATTGTGCGTATGGCGCAGCCATTTTCCCTGCGTTATATGTTGGTTGACGGTCAGGGTAACTTTGGTTCGATTGACGGCGACTCCGCCGCTGCAATGCGTTATACCGAAGTCCGTATGTCTAAGATTGCCCATGAATTACTGGCTGATCTGGATAAAGAGACCGTTGACTACGTGCCTAACTACGACGGTAGCGAGCAAATTCCTGCTGTGCTGCCAACGAAAATCCCGAACCTGCTGGTGAATGGTTCATCGGGGATTGCCGTAGGTATGGCGACCAATATTCCCCCACACAACCTCACAGAAGTGATCGACGGTTGTCTGGCGTATATTGAAAACCCAGAAATTACCATTGATGAGTTGATGGTACACATTCCGGGCCCTGATTTCCCGACTGCGGCAATTATCAATGGCCGTAAGGGTATTGAAGATGCTTACCGTACTGGTCGCGGTAAAGTGTACATGCGTGCACGTGCCGATGTGGAAGCCGATGAGAAAACCGGCCGTGAAACCATTATTGTTCACGAAATTCCGTATCAGGTGAACAAAGCGCGGCTGATTGAGAAAATTGCCGAGCTAGTAAAAGATAAAAAAGTTGAAGGCATCAGTGCACTGCGTGATGAGTCTGATAAAGACGGTATGCGTATTGTCATTGAGATCAAGCGTGATGCAGTTGGTGAAGTGGTACTGAATAATCTGTACTCACAAACCCAGTTGCAAACCACGTTTGGTATCAACATGGTGGCACTGAGTCAAGGTCAGCCAAAGCTGCTGAACCTGAAAGATATGCTTGAAGCGTTCGTGCTGCACCGCCGTGAAGTGGTAACGCGCCGTACGGTGTATGAGCTGCGTAAAGCGCGTGATCGCGCACATATCTTGGAAGGTCTAGCCGTTGCGCTGGCAAATATCGATGAGATTATTGAGCTGATCCGTCGCACGCCTACACCAGCAGAAGCGAAAGCGGCTCTGGTTGCGCGTGGTTGGAATCTGGGCCACGTTTCGGTGATGTTGGAAGCAGCCGGCGTTGATGCCGCGCGCCCTGACTGGTTGGAAGCGCAGTTTGGTATTCGTGATAACCAATATTTCCTGACCGAGCAACAAGCGCAGGCTATTTTGGATCTGCGTTTACACAAGCTGACCGGTCTTGAGCATGAAAAACTGCTGGATGAGTACAAAGCACTGCTCGCGCAGATCGCCGAACTGCTGTATATCCTGCAAAATCCTGCTCGTCTGATGGAAGTGATTTGCGAAGAGCTGAACAGCATTCGTGATCAGTTTGGTGATAAGCGTCGTACTGAAATTACCGCTAACAGTGCCGACATCAACATTGAAGATCTGATTAATCAGGAAGATGTGGTTGTTACGCTGTCGCACGAAGGGTATGTGAAGTATCAGCCGCTGACCGAGTATGAAGCGCAGCGTCGTGGTGGTAAGGGTAAATCAGCAACCAAGATGAAAGAGGAAGATTTCATCGAACGTCTGCTGGTGGCCAATACCCACGATACTATCTTGTGCTTCTCTAGCCGTGGCCGTTTGTACTGGCTGAAAGTGTACCAGTTGCCATTGGCCAGCCGTGGTGCGCGTGGTCGCCCAATTGTGAACTTGCTGCCATTAGAAGAGAACGAGCGGATCACCGCTATTTTGCCAGTTCGTGAATATGAAGAGGATAAATACATCTTCATGGCAACGGCAAACGGTACAGTGAAAAAGACTCCGCTGACTGATTTTAGCCGTCCGCGTAGCGCCGGTATCATTGCGCTGAACCTCAATGATGACGATACCCTGATCGGTGTTGATCTGACTGACGGTCAAAATGAAGTGATGCTGTTCTCTGCCGAAGGTAAAGTAGTTCGCTTCCTTGAAGATCAGGTGCGACCTATGGGCCGTACAGCAACGGGTGTTCGTGGTATCAAACTGAGCGAGCGTGATAACGTTGTTTCACTGATTATTCCGCAAGGCGAAGGCGAAATCTTAACCGTAACCGCAAATGGTTATGGTAAGCGTACTGCGTCGGCTGAATATCCAACTAAATCACGTGCAACACAGGGTGTTATCTCGATTAAAGTCAGCGAGCGTAATGGTCTGGTTGTTGGCGCGGTTCAGGTGGCTGAAAGTGATCAAATTATGATCATCACCGATGCGGGAACACTGGTTCGTACACGTGTGAAAGAGGTGAGCATTGTGGGTCGTAATACCCAAGGTGTGACCTTAATCCGCACGTCTGAACAAGAACATGTTGTTGGTTTACAGCGTATTCTTGATGCGGATGATGAAGATCTTGATGATACTGATCTTGACGCAACTGACAGTGAAAGCAGCGATGCAAATACCACTGACCTTGCACAAGAGAGTACTCAAGACACAGATAATCAAGCAACAGATAGCGATCAAACAGCTGAGTAAATACCTCAGCATTGTTTGAATATAAACCGATAAAAAGGGGTGCCGCATTCGTGCGGCACCCCTTTTTTTATTTTAGCGAGTATCGGGATCTGTTATGGCATTTTGTTGTGTTGAGCATGTTGGGTTTGTTCAACTTGTTTGACAAAGTGTGTCTTTGGGTCTTTGCCACACGCTTCAACTACCATCGGGATCACCTGTTCTACACCGGCAACATCGAGCATTGCATCTTCAGGTTTATCCTTCTGATTAAAACCTTCCGCAAAATAGACCGCATTCGGGCGGAAAGACTCATCAAGCGCAAGAAAATCTTCACATGTCCACTGTGCAACCGGTGTTTTTGGTGATTCTGGAACCATTTTATCTTTCATGGATTTTGCAGCATCGGCAACAGAGGTTGCTGCATCTTGTACTGAAGACATGGCCGCACTTGCGGCATCGGTCAGGGTATCGGCGGCAAAAGCAGAAGAGGATAATGTCAGGGCGGTGACAGCGAACAATACAGAACGTTTCATCGTGGCTCCTTGGTGGTATAAACCTATAAGCACTTTCTAGTGATAAAATCGTGGTTCAGGAATGCCATGAAAATATAGTTCAGATTGGCGAAGTCAGTGTTTTAAAATTGTAAATAGATGTGGTGTTATTGTTAGAGTTTACCTCGAAAAAAAAGCCACAGTGGTGTAAAGCATTTGCATGAAAATTTGCTCAGTGATAAAACCGCGTCATGGGATATGGATAATTAACGCTAACATTAGGACAGGTTCTTATTATGCAACAGGTATTTAATTTCAGCGCAGGCCCCGCAATGTTACCGGCTGATGTGCTGAAACAGGCGCAGCAAGAGTTAATTAACTGGCATGATCTGGGTACCTCGGTGATGGAGATCAGCCATCGCAGTAAACAGTTTATGGCCGTTGCAAATCAGGCGGAACAAGATCTGCGTGATCTGCTCGCTATTCCTGATAATTATAAAGTGTTGTTTTGTCAGGGCGGGGCGCGTGCACAATTTGCCGCCGTGCCATTGAACCTGCTGGGTGATGCCACGCACGCTGATTATGTTGATGGCGGCTACTGGGCGCACAGCGCCATCAAAGAAGCGAAAAAATATTGCACACCAAATGTGCTAGATATCACCGAGCGCCGTGATGGCTTGCGCGCGGTGAAACCGATGAGTGAGTGGCCACTGTCAGCCGATGCCGCATTTGTACATTACTGTCCGAATGAAACTATTGATGGCTTGGAGATTAGCGAGCAGCCAGATTTTGGCGATAAAATCGTGGTAGCCGATATGTCATCAACCTTGTTATCCCGCCCGATTGATGTGAGCCGCTATGGGGTCATTTATGCCGGAGCGCAGAAAAATATTGGCCCTTCCGGTTTAACGCTGGTGATTGTGCGTGATGATTTGCTTGATCGTGCTCAGAACATGCTG
>CAMTGL010000147.1 GCA_947071955.1 uncultured Plesiomonas sp. | reverse complement strand
AAATATCACGTGACTCCAAGTATCGCCGCAGCATATCGAGCAGCAATGTAGTCACAACAACCCGCTGTTCGGCAGCATGGCGTACATTCAGCTTCACCCGCTGACCAAATTCATTATTTCTATCCGCCAGCGCAACTGCCACTTCAATATGGTTATCAACCAGTAAAATCCGTGATGTAGATAACCCCAAATCAGCTCCGGTTCGCTCTCGACTCGCCTCTGCCATAGCAATAGCATGCCCGAGCAGTTTTTGGTTATCTGGCAAGCGCTGATCTGTCTGGCCAATCACCCACCCCTGACGCAGAGCCAGTGCAGTTCGCTGATCATCTTGCAATGTGGCAGCCACTAACCCACCGGTAAAGGTTTCAGAAAGAGACAATGTTATTTTACTCAGTGCTAAAAAATCACCCAACTGTTCAGGTAATGATCCACTGCCCGAAAAAACAATATTATCTTCCAAAATATCAGCAATCTGATTCATCAATTTAAGCAAATCACTGTGCAGTTCAGCAGGCCCTGACACTTTAATTTCAATAAACGGCAATGCCGAACGGTAGCCTATCACTACACCAGCAGGAACATTTAGTATGGTAAGGCGATCGGCAATACCGCTTTCCGTTAAACCAAATGAGGTGATACGTAGACAAATAGGCGCGGCAGGCAGTGTAAAGCGCTGTTGAATCAACGGAATAATTTGCTGATCAATCATCGCTTTAAACTCAAATGGCACGCCAGGGGTAAAAAAGAATAAACAGCCATTGAGCTTAAACATAAACCCGCACGCCGTACCAACAGGGTTATCAATAAGCTCGGCATATTCAGGCAATAGTGCTTGTTTGCTGTTCGATTCAGGCATCACTTTTCCTGAGGCAGCATAACGTTGTTGCAATGTATCTAACCACACCAAATTGACCACTAATCGCTGGTTTAGTGCATATGCGGCAGCCTCGGCAGAGAGATCGTCACTGGTTGGCCCTAAACCTCCGTTCACTATAATGATATCAGCTTGCATGCTGCGATCAGTAAAACAGCGAACTAAGCTCTCAAGGTTATCGCCTGCCGTTGCCCGATAAGTCAGCGGAACGCCACTTTGAGATAACCGCTGCGCCAGCCATGCTGCATTAGTGTCAACTATTTCACCCTGTAGCACTTCATCCCCGGTGCTGATCATCTCAACGCGTAACGCTTTACTCATATGGGTATCCTTTCTGTGATACAGACGACCCGCCTCGCCCGAACTCTACATTATGCATATATCTTAACCATTTAATAAAAAAGAAAAAATTCTGTTTCGCTATTTGTTGGATCAAAAACGAAGTCTGGCGCATTTTCATGCAGTTTCCAGCCCACATTACAGGATGAAACCAGCAAAGTGTAATTTTAAAATTACACTTATTCTGAATACACATCCATTTATCACACTGATTATGCTACAAACACCAATGGTGTAATTAAAAGTTTACATTGCAAACAGGATTTGACAGCCATAGGCTTATTATTTAATCTGCAGAATATTCATTCGTTTATTTGATAAATAATCAGATTAAATCATCAAACATTGTTAACTGTTGGTTAAATACATCAAACACTGAATGTATTATTGGATTTTATACTCGCGGTTATTTTTTATAGGCAAAGGGAGTCATCAGTGAAAAGCCGAGTTTTAGGTAGTATTTTGATTGTGGCAGGCATCACGATAGGTGCGGGTATGTTAGCAATGCCACTGGCTTCGGCGGGAATCGGTTTTTTACCTACCCTAGCGATGATGATTGGGTTATGGGCATTAATGAGCTATAGCGCACTGATGCTGGTTGAAGTGCATTTATCTGCACCAGAAGAGCCAGCTCTCAGTGCTCTGGCGGAACGCTACCTGGGCAAACCCGGCCGCTGGTTAATCAGCTTTAGCATGTTATTTCTGATGTATGCACTGACTGCCGCCTATATTACCGGTGGCGGTAGCCAACTGGTTCACAATATAAACAGCTGGTTTGGCTGGGCCCTAACCCCGACACAAGGCACGCTACTGTTTACTGTATTGTTGGGTGGCGCTGTGTGTGTCAGCACACGTTTTGTAGATTCCTGCAATCGTGTGTTATTCAGCATTAAGCTGATTGCACTAGCACTGGTTTTATTGCTCCTGATCCCCCATGTTGAAGCACAAAACCTGACCGCAATGCCCGTTCAGAATATGCTACTACTCTCTGCTTTACCGGTATTTTTCACCTCATTTGGTTTTCATATCTGTACAACCAGTTTAGTGCGCTACCTAGAAGGTGATGCGGCAAAATTACGCTTTGTTTTTCTTACCGGTAGTGCCATTCCACTGGTGATCTATATTCTCTGGCAACTCGCCACTCATGGTGCAATCAGTCAGCAGGCATTCACCCATATCATTGATGTCAATCCAACCCTGTCAGGGCTGATGGAAACGGTTGATTCGGTAGTTCAAAACCCGCGCGTTGATCTGGCTGTCCGTATTTTTGCCGACATGGCGCTTGCTACCTCATTTTTAGGCGTTTCACTGGCACTGTTTGATTTTCTGGCCGATGCCTGCCGCCGCAGTAATCAAGCATCAGGGCGCATGCAAACGGGGCTGTTGACCTTTATCCCCCCAGTACTGTTCGCGTTGTTCTACCCACAAGGCTTTATTTTAGCTCTTGGCTATGCCGCTATTCCGTTGGCGATACTGGCACTGTTGTTACCTGCTGCCATGGTCAGAAAAGCCAGACAACAAGCACAGCAAAAACCTTATGCCTATCAGGTTATGGGCGGAACGGCCGGATTAGCACTGGTTGCAGTACTAGGTTTTTTTGTTATTGCAGTGCAGATAGCCTCAGCGTCAGGCTTATTACCTACTGTTGCCGGTTAATAACTTGCTGATAAATAAAATATAAAATTAATGCCGGAAGAAAAAGAGGTCGCAAAGTGAAAAACCGTTTTATAGGAAGCGTTCTGATTGTTGCCGGAACGACAATAGGTGCAGGAATGCTGGCCATGCCACTAGCCTCTGCCGGAATTGGCTTTACTGCCACCTTGATAATGATGTTAGGTTTGTGGGCTCTCACCTGCTACAGCGCATTAATGCTGCTAGAAGTTCACCAGCATGCTGCACCTGATGCAGGGTTAGGCTCATTAGCAGAACAGTGCTTCGGGACGGCTGGCCGCTGGATTGCCAGCAGCAGTATGGCATTTTTAATGTATGCGCTAATCGCCGCGTATATCACCGGAGGTGGCGGCCAGTTATCGAACAATCTCAAGCTTTGGCTGCACTGGGATTTCAGCCCACTGCAAGGTACTTTGTTGTTTACAGCTCTGCTTGGCGGTGCGGTATGTATCAGCACACGGGCTGTTGATGCGCTAAACCGTGTACTATTTACCGTGAAGGTGATTGCACTTATTCTGATGTTGTTCCTCATGTTACCACACGTAGAAGGAACAAATTTATTAGCCATGCCGCTAGAACAAGGGCTGATTTTATCTGCCATTCCGGTGATTTTTACCTCATTTGGTTTTCATGGCAGTATTCCGAGCCTCGTACGCTACCTCAATGGTGACACCAAAAAGCTAAAAATTGTGCTTATACTGGGCAGTGCTATTCCATTGTTTGCCTATATTTTGTGGCAACTTGCTACGCATGGTGCTATTAGCCAAGCACAAATGACCGCTATTTTAGCTGAGAACCCAAGTTTAGCGGGTTTAATGCATGCTGTAGATAACGTAGTTGCCAACCCAAAAGTCGATGCTGCGGTGAGAATTTTTGCTGATATGGCATTAGCCACCTCATTTTTGGGTGTGACTCTTGGCATGTTTGACTTTCTGGCAGACGCATTCCGCCGCAGCGACAATGCATCAGGCCGCTTACAAACAGGCTTAATCACTTTTATCCCTCCGCTTATCTTTGCACTTTTCTATCCGCAGGGGTTTGTGATGGCACTCGGCTATGCCGCCATTGCACTGGCTATTCTAGCCTTGTTACTGCCTGCTGCTATGGTGTGGAAAATGCGCCGTCACTCAAGCGATACTTCCCCACGCCGTGGACTAAAACCAAACCGCCAAATCTACACATATGGTTTAAACAGCTATAAAGTGAGCGGAGGCATTATCGGGATTTTCGTTGTATTCACTTCGGGTATTGCCATTATTGCTATTCAAATTGCCGGATCATTCGGGCTATTACCGGGCGTTGTCGGTTAATAGATAACTTCTGGGATATCTCATTACATGAAGTATCCTATAAAAAAGCATAAAAAAGGCGCTGAAAAATCAGCGCCTTTTTTTATGCACAACGTATTGTTTCAATCAGGCTGATTATCTCTTAATGAGACAACGTATAGAAAATGGCTGAAATTGCTATACAACCAATCAAAGTCACAAAAATATTGCTCGGTGAGCCGGCATACTTTTTCATCGCCGGTACTTTACGTACTGCATACATCGGCATGATGAATAGCAGCAACGCGATAACCGGGCCACCCAACATCTCAATAATATGCAGAATGCTTGGGTTCAATGTTGCAATACCCCACGTTGTCAGCAGAATAAAAACAGCAGTAATACGGTTCAATGTTTTGGTTTGTACCGTTTTACCTTTACTACGTGCCGCTTTCAGTACCAGACCATTCAAACCTTCACGAGTACCCAAGTAGTGGCCTAAGAAAGATTTGGTGATAGCCACAAAAGCAATCATCGGTGCCAGATAAGCAATCACAGGGTTATGAAACTTGTTAGCCAAATAAGACAAAATTGAGATATTGTCTGCTTTTGCCTGTGCCAGCTCAGCCGGTGATAGGCTCAGTACACAACTGAACACAAAGAACATCACGGTGATCACCATCATGATGTGGCTCATCAGCAAAATGCGTGAGCTTTTCTTATCTGCGAGTGCGCCGTATTGCTGCTTTTGCTCTACCGCAAACGAAGAGATAATCGGTGAATGGTTAAAAGAGAACACCATCACTGGAATTACCAGCCACAATGTTTTTGCAATGTTCATCACACCATCACCACCAGCAGGCACGTAATGGAAAATAGAGGTATTCCACTCAGGGATCAGATACAGAGACATAAATACCAGTACCGCCACAAACGGGAATACCAGTACACTCATCGCTTTCACGATCAGCTTCTCACCACAACCGACAATTGCCATTAAACCAACAATCAGCACCAGAGATAAAATAGCTCGCGGAGGTGGTGTCATATGCAACTGATTCAGCATGAAGCTCTCTACCGTATTGGTGATCGCCACACTGTAAACCAG
>CAMTGL010000146.1 GCA_947071955.1 uncultured Plesiomonas sp. | reverse complement strand
GGCCGCGCCTTGGCAACGCAGCGGAATTTGCCGGTTGAGTGTATTGAACTACAGTCGGTACTTTGTGCTGATGGAGATGTACTGGCAAAGGCCGAGGGGCTCTCACAAGTGCAGTTTTATGAGCAGGATGCTTTTGCGCCGTCAGCGTCGCATTTTTTCCGCGCACAGCAACATGCGGTTGGCCTGCACGCCTGTGGCGCGTTACATATGCAATTGTTGCAACATGGCGCTCGGGCAGCGTGCGATGCTCTGACCATATCACCCTGTTGTTATCATAAAATCCCGACGGATGTTTATCAGCCTATGTCTGTTGCTGCTGCAAAATCGGCGCTCAGGCTGGATAAAAATGATTTGCGGTTGAGCTTGCAAGAGTCAGTGACCGGTGGTGAGCGAATCAAGCGTTTACGCCATATTGAGGTCAGTTACCGTTTGGGGTTTGATGCACTACAGCGTCAGATCCGTGGTGTTGATTGCTATCTGAATGTACCGAACTTACCAAAAGCACTATTGGCACAAGGTTTTATTGCGTTTGTACATTGGGCTGCAGAGAAAAAAGGCATAGCGTTACCCGATGAGATTGATTGGGCATACTGGGAAAGGGTAGGGCAGCAACGCCATCTACAGGTCAGTAGAACCGAACTGGTTAGGCATTTATTCCGTCGGCCGATAGAGATCTGGCTGGCACTTGATCGGGCATTGTATCTGCAAGAACAGGGGTATGATGTTCAGTTAGGTGAGTTTTGCGAACACCCGATTACTCCGCGTAATATTATGATCCATGGGAAGCGTAAGTCATTCAATTAAGAAGATAAAAAAGCCGGTACAAGGTGCACCGGCTTGGTTTGTTTATCTGCTGTGCTTAACTTTATTTAATGACCACCGAAAATGAGGTGATCATTTGTGTTAATGCAACAAATTGGACTCATCGCACCAGATTAATCGCAGTGTACCACTTTGATAGCCAGACCACCGCGTGAGGTTTCACGGTATTTGGCGTTCATGTCTTTACCGGTTTCCAGCATGGTTTCGATCACTTTATCAAGTGACACACGCGGCTCACTGGTACGGCGCATCGCCATACGCGCAGAGTTAATCGCTTTCATTGAGGCAATTGCGTTACGCTCGATACAAGGCACTTGAACTTGGCCTGCAACAGGGTCACAGGTCAGGCCTAAGTTGTGCTCCATGCCGATTTCTGCGGCAATACACACTTGCTCAGGTGAGCCACCCAGCAATTCTGCCAGACCTGCAGCAGCCATTGAACAGGCAACACCCACTTCGCCTTGACAGCCTACTTCAGCACCCGAGATAGAGGCGTTCATTTTGTATAGCGCACCAATAACACCGGAAGCAAAGAAGTAACGGCGGCACTCTTCATCGGTAACCGGCTTGATGAAGTGATTATAATAGGCGAGTACCGCAGGAATAATGCCACATGCGCCATTGGTTGGTGCAGTCACGACACGGCCACCGGCCGCATTCTCTTCGCTTACGGCCAGTGCGAACATGTTGACCCAGTCAACCACATTCATCGGATCGCTCGACAGCTTGTCTGACGTAATCAGCAAACGGTGCAGCGAAGAGGCACGGCGTGGAACACGCAGTGGGCCGGGCAGATAACCTTCGGTGTTCAGGCCGCGGTCCATACAATCTTGCATGGTTTTCCAGACAGCTTGGAAGTAGTGCTCAATCTCTTCCATGCTGTGCATGGCCAGCTCATTTTGTAGCACTAAGCCTGACAGTGACAGACCGGTTGCTTGGCAATGTGCCAGCAGATCTGATGCATGGTTGAATGGGTATGGCATTACAAATGAAGAGGCTTGCTCTTTACCAAAATGCTCTTCATCCACAATAAAACCGCCACCAATTGAGAAGTAAGTTTTGCTTAATACTTTCTCATTGTTGGAAAAGGCGTGGATTTGCATCGCATTTTCATGCAGTTCAAGATTTGTGTTGTGGAAGTTCATTCCACCTTCACGCGGGAACTCAACCTCGTGTGCATTTTTTGCTAATGCTAAACGCTCGGTCGTTTCAACGTTGTGAATAAAAGCTGGAATGCTGTCGATATCCACGGTATCCGGCATGTTACCAGCTAGGCCCATAATGATAGCGATATCAGTATGATGCCCTTTACCGGTAAGAGACAGTGAGCCGTAAACATCAACGGCAATGCGGGTCACATCCTTGAGACGCCCCATGGTTACCAACTCATCGACGAACTGTTTACCGGCTTTCATTGGCCCAACAGTGTGTGAGCTTGACGGGCCAATACCGATTTTGTACATGTCGAATACGCTAATCACGGTGTTCTCCTCAATGAGGCCACAGGCCAAATTGGTCAATCAAATTAGGGTGTTAGCGCTGATATCTCAACGCTAAAGTAAGTTGTATTTATCCGTGGTGCTGTTTATGCACAAACCACAAAGGGGAGCAGGTAAAAACCTGCTCCCCTCCATCCATGGATGTTTGCTTTCTGCTTGTTAGACCAGGCTGAACACAATCGCAGAGATTGCTACAGAGCCCATCAGTACAACGAAGGCATTGCTTAACTTGTCGCTTCTGTACTTCTGCATCGCAGGTACTTTACGGATTGCGTACATTGGCATGATAAACAGAATCATGGCAATGATTGGGCCGCCGAGTGATTCAATCATACCCAGAATGCTTGGGTTGATGGAAGCAACAATCCACAAGGTTGCAATCATAAACACTACAGTGAAACGGTCAATCTTCTTAATGTCAGGAGTCTTACCATTTGAGCGCAGTTGCTTAACAATTAAGCCATTTAGACCTTCACGCGCACCTAAGTAGTGGCCGAAGAAAGAACTTACGATAGCAACGAAGGCGATCAACGGGCCTAAGTAAGAGATAAACGGGCTTTCATGCTTGTTTGCTAAGTATGACAGAACTGCGATATTTTGCTGCTTCGCTGCAGCTAAATCTGCTGGGCTCAGGCTAAGTACGCAGCTAAATACGAAGAACATAACAAAACCAAGCAGCATCAGTGAAGTGCGCTTTAGAATTTGGCTAGCACGACGCTCTGCATTTTCACCGTAAGTACGCTGCTGTGCCATAGAGAAGGCAGAGATTGCAGGTGAATGGTTAAACGCAAAAATCAGTACCGGAATGGTGAGCCACAATGTTGAACCAAAATCAGCAAATGATGGCATCGGTGCTGTCAGCATTGAAGTATTCCAGTCTTGAATCAGGTAGATAGACAGGAATGCCAGAATAGCAACAAGCGGGTACACCAGAAACTCGGTGACTTTCAGCATCAGCTTTTCACCGGCGATCATGACTGACATCATACCCAGAATAAGTACGATAGACAGAATGCCACGCGGGATAGACTCCATGCCCAGCTGGTTAACCATGAAAGAGTCAACCGTGTTGGTGATACCTACACCGTAAATCAGCACGATAGGGTAGATAGCAAAGAAGTACAGCAGGGTGATCAGCTTACCGGCAGTTTTTCCGAAATGCTCTTCAACCACCTCAGTAATGTCGCTGCCTGGCTTTGAAGAAGACAGAACAAAACGGCACATACCACGGTGAGCTAAATAGGTCATTGGGCCAACAATCAGCGCCATGACCAGCAGCGGCCAAAAACCACCCATACCGGCGTTAATCGGTAAAAATAAAATACCTGCACCGACAGCAGTACCAAACAGGCTTAGCACCCATGTAGTATCTTGTTTGCTCCACGGTATATTTGCAGTATTTGCTACTGTATTGACAGTTGCTTCTGATTTCATTTCGCCGTCACCCTTGGGGAATTTAGAATATTATTGGTTGTTGGCGCGGGAGTATAGAGGGTTACTCTGTCAAAGATATGTCAGCATGCATTTTCTGTGATCTGATGAATATATCAGATGAATCAATGTGATTTTGATCACTAGATTTGACGGGAATTTGTTATTTTTGAATAAGATGTGACATTTTGAACCACATTATGTGATGTGCTGTACGAAGTTACGTAGCATTGCCGCCGTTGCGCCCCAGATTGTTTTTTGGTTCACCGTAATTGCGTAGACAGAGTGTGGCGTTCTATTGTGTTGGCGGATGACTTGCCACCCATGATACTCCGGCAGAGCCAAAAAATTGGCTAGCGGTAACTCAAAAATATCACTCACTTCATTGGTATCGGCGTGTAACACAAAGTTTGGCTGTACCAGACCAATCACAGGTGTGACTAAGTAACCACTGACCGTGCTGATCGCGGGCAGTGTTCCCCAAATCTGAATATGCTCGGCTGTCAGGCCAATTTCCTCTTGAGTTTCCCGTAGCGCTGTCATGATCAGTGAACCATCACGGGGCTCTTTGCGTCCGCCCGGAAAGGCAATTTGTCCGGCGTGATGGCGAAGATGCAACGCCCGCTGCGTTAACAGCAACTGCGGCTCAGCGCGGTTAACCAGCGGGATCAGCACGGCGGCTGAACGCATTGTTGTCGTACTGATAAACGCAGATACTGCCGGTTTTACTGCCGTTTGCAGCAGAAAACGTGTCTGTATCTTCGCCAGCATTGGGTTCATAGCGTATTAGCCAATACTGGTAGAATACGGCCCACTTTATCCAGTGTCTCTTGATACTCATCATCGGCACGGCTGTCTGCCACAATACCACCACCAGCCCAGCAGTGCAGTTTTCCCTGATTTGCCACTAAAGTACGAATAGTAATGCTCGTATCCATCCGCCCACAACAGCTTAAATAGCCAATACTGCCGCAGTAAAAGCTGCGCCGCTGTGGTTCAAGCTCATCAATAATCTGCATCGCGCGAATTTTAGGCGCACCTGTGATAGAACCGCCCGGAAAACAGGCTCGTAGCAAATCGGTATTGCGTTGCGTTTCTTCCAGCTCTGCCTGCACAGTACTGACCAAGTGATGCACTGCTGGGAAGCTCTCAATCACAAACAGCTCGGGCACTGTCACACTGCCGGCTTTTGCCACACGGCCAATGTCATTGCGCATCAGATCAACAATCATCAGGTTTTCTGACTGATCCTTTTCTGACATGGCCAGTGCCGCGGCTTCTGCTCTATCCAAAATAGGGTCAGTACTGCGTGGGCGAGTGCCTTTAATCGGGCGGGTGACCACCTGCGTACCGGTAACAGCCAAAAACCGTTCGGGGGATACACTAAGAAGAGCGCCTTGCTTTAAACGGATAAATGCAGAGAACGGGGCTTGGTTAGACTGGTTTAAGCGTAAAAAAGCATCCCACTCACTGCCGGTATATGGCGCGCTAAAACGTTGTGCTAGATTAACCTGATAACAATCGCCCGAGGCTAAATCTGTCA
>CAMTGL010000145.1 GCA_947071955.1 uncultured Plesiomonas sp. | reverse complement strand
CACCACTGGGGCCAACCAATAAAAAAGTGCCCAAAGGACGACCGAGACGACGTAAATCAGCACGTGCCGTCAGTAAATGGCGATGCAAGTGGTTGATAGCCATATCTTGCCCTCTGATGTGAGCACCGAGATGCTCGGGCAATCGTGTCACCACATCCAATTCACCTTGTGAAATCCGGTTCAAGGGGACACCGGTCCACTCAGCAATGACAGCGGCAATCTGCGCTGTATCGACATGCGCAGAAATCAGTACCGACTCTTGCTGCAACATCGCCAGTTCATTTTCCAAACACGCCAATGTACTCGCCTGCGCTTGTACCGGCATCTGTGCCTGAGCATCATCATCTATTTTATTAATAGAATAGGGTGGAGCTTTGCCATTGGGTTTTAGCGTATCTAGCAACGCCAAGCGCAGCGCAACAATCTGTTGTACTTGTGATTTTTGTTGCTGCCAGCAGATGTCCAACTGGGTCAGTTCATCACAAGCCTGCTGCTGCTCTATATGTAGAGTATCTAGACGCTCAGAGTGCTGGCCTAATCCGATGACACATTGGCGCTCCAACTGAGCGATTTCTAATTCGCGCTGACGCACCCTATTTTGCAAATGGCTAATCGCACGCGGGGGAGTAGTCAGATTAATCGCAACCCGAGCACAGGCTGTATCGAGAACATCAATCGCTTTATCAGGCAATTGACGACCGGAAATATAACGGGCAGAGAGCTGCGCGGCAGCCTGTAATGCAGCATCATCAATCAGTACGCCGTGTGCTTTTTCATAGACTCCACGCAGACCACGCAAGATAGTAATGGCCTGCTCAATATCAGGCTCATTCACTTTCACCAGCTGAAAACGGCGAGAAAGCGCGGCATCTTTCTCAATGTATTTTTTGTACTCATGCCATGTTGTTGCTGCAATAGTGCGTAACTCACCACGTGCCAGTGCCGGTTTAATCAAGTTAGAGATATCCAACCCACCTGCCTGATTACCCGCACCTATCAACGTATGCGCTTCATCAATAAAGAGGATCACCGGATATTTAGCCGCATTAACCTCCTGAATAACCCCTTTAAAGCGTTTTTCAAACTCACCCTTTACTGATGCTCCGGCCTGCATCGCGCCCAGATCAAGAGACAGCAGTATGACATCACGTAATTTTTCTGGCACATGGCCGGCCACTATCCGCAGTGCCAGCCCTTCAATAAGGGCGCTTTTACCGACACCCGCCTCACCGACTACAATCGGGTTGTTCTTCCGGCGGCGAGATAAAATATCAATCATCAAATCAATTTCATGATCTCGGCACAGTACCGGATCAATACCGTTGTTGCGTGCCAACTCAGTAATGTTTTGTGTAAACCTTCCCAGTAATGACGCTTCGGCCAGCACAGCCACTTTATCTGCAGAAACTGATTTAATGTCAGGTTCAACATTCGTTTCGGCTGACTCGCTAACCCACTCATCAAATTGTTGGTGCACCAAATCACGATTAATGATCGTCAACAACTGAACAACAGCAGTAGGCAGGTAGCGGGAGGGTGTCATTAGTAGTACCAGCAACAAAATCCCACTTCGCAACTGAATATGCTTAAATTGGGCGGATGCGAGCAACCAACTATCCTGTATCCACTCCACCAGCAGCGGTGAAAAAGCGGGGTATCCTGGTTCGAAAGCATGGCTCGTATTGGCAGGTTGCAACAGTGCACGTAGCGCGACAATGTCTACTCCGGCGCGCTGCATAATCATTCTGGCATCACTTAGAGGGGTCTCTACCATGTTGAGCAATAGGTGCTCAATACGGATCTCAGCGCCCTGATGACTGACACACTGGGCCGCAGACTCTTCGAGCATATGCCGACACACAGGATTAAGTCTTTCCACCAATACAGGCAGTTCGATACGAATCAAAACAAGTTCTCCTTAACTTATTTTAATTAAACTTATTTCAATAATTCATTTAACTGACGCAGCACATCCTGAGTCTGGTTATCTAACCGGCTATAATAAAAAATGAATATACCTAGCAGAGTAATGACCGTTCCAATACATAGACTGCGTAATGAAATTTCCGGTTTTAATGGCGAACTCGAAATCTGTTGTCCTAAATTAAGATGGAAGACTATTGGGGAATCATCACAATCTACACTCAATTGGTGGTGCAACTGCCGAACAACCCGCTCAAACTCTTCACGCCCATGGTTCATCACGCGATAACGCCCTTCAAATCCAAGACACAAACAAAGATAAATAAACTCCAGTACCTCACGGTAACGAGCTGGGTCTTCTTGTAATTTGTTTAGCAGTACAAAGACCTTTTCACCTCCCCACGTTTCATTATGAAAGCGGGTAAGTAAAGAGTGTTCCGACCATTCACTCAAGCTACCCCACTCTTGGCTCATCACCGCTTCATCAATAAAAGTGCACAGAATGTAACGAAAAGAGAGCACCATACCATTCTCATATCCATGAGCGATCAGCTCCTGTTCGATAGCCTGAATTTCAGTGACTACCCGCTGATAAAGTTCAGCAACTTGATCATGGTTAGAGAGCAGGCGAATGCGTAACACCATGCCCAACAGTGGGGTCACCGCATCAATGATCGGATTAATACTGTACCCACGAAGACGAAACCAGTAATCAGAATCGAAATCGAGCTGAGCAGCATGGTCGTATAAAAGATCATTGAGTTGCTCATGTTTGATTATGTCGGTGGTCATTAATCGCTTCATCCCTGACTGCGAATCGCCCAAAATTGCATATCTAACTCAGGAAAACTTCCTGCGATATGGAAAGCCAATGTGTTGCCTTGTGCCAGCATTTGCCATGCAGGGCTTTGCCTATCTAATTGGAAATAGCTGTAGCCTGCGTGATAAGGCAGTTGGCGCGGCGCAACTGGCAGAGGCAGTAAGGGAATACCCGGCAGTTGTAAATTGATAAGCTCACGGATTTTCTCACTGGAGGCGATTTTGGTCTGTTGCTGAAACTGTTTACGCAGCTGCTCTTGCGGCATACGCGCACGCACCGCCAGCACAAATTCAGCACGGGTCATCAACTCCCGATCCCCAATAACAGCAACCAGCACACCATGCTGATGCTTTCGTAACTGAATGGAGACGGCTTTTGGTGAAAGTACGGTACTGAGGGCTTGGCGAAGAGCCAACATCACAGGTTCGAAGCTCGTTTGTGGCTCAGCATGCTGATATGCAGGAAACTCAGGGGATAAACGAGACTCATCCGTAAAGGTCATCAGCTCACCGCAGAGTTGCACTAATGCTTCATGTAGCCGCTCCGGATGTAATGTATCAAGGCGTGCCAGATGAGATAACTGAGGCTGCGCGCGGTTGAGCAGTTGCAACATCATAAATTCTGCAACATCAGCCACGCCCTGCTGGCCTGGTGCAGCTAAACGCTGTGCTAAACTACGTGCTCGTTCAGCAACCAAACCAGCCGACTCCCCTAAAAAGCGTTTCAACGCTGAAACAGCAGAAATACTGATACTACAAGGCATGAAGTTCGGATCAAGCACCAATCCGCCATCTGGGCGTTTATCCATGATTCGGGCTATCGCAATGGCTGCATACGCACTGCGATCTTCTCGCTCGAGCATCAAACGCAGACTTACTTTCCCCACCTCCAGTGAGATCACATCACCACTGTCACTGTGCAGATCCCTAATATCATGACGGCTTGCTTGTATTCTTGTCGCAACAGCATGCCCCACGTCCCCAACTTCTTTAACACCACTGATAGATAAAGGTAGAGTCAGATAAACCTTTTGATTGGCCACCGAAACATCAGTGATCTCGAGCGGAGATGGCAGCACATCATCAGCCGGAAGATTAAATACCGTACCATCAGGCATGACACCACGGGCACTCACCAATGCTATCCGACCAAATCCGAGGTACTCTTCATTAAGCGTCAGAGATTGTAATCCGTAAAAATAATCACTCAGTGCACTAAAACGGGCATGCAATATGTAATCAGTATGCCGCTGTTGCTGCTGAAAATGCTGAGGTTTAATAAACAACCCCTCGCGCCAAATCACCTTATTTCGGCTCGACATGGTTATTCTTCTTCTTTTTGCAGTTCAACATCACTCTGACGCAGATGCACCAGAATCTGATAAGCCCGCCCGGTATAATTCACTTTCACCACCTTGCGCCACTCAGCCTGATCAGGCTCAGAATAGCGAGCGATAACAGCGACATAACGAACACCCTCTTCCAGTACCACCGGTGGTAAATACTTAAACTGCCCAGGTAATAACGTGTAATCTTGATGATTTATATAATTTTTCCCTAAGACTTTTGCCACATCATCTGTCACCTGATCGTAGTCAGTAGCCAGCAAACGTGAGTCTTCTGATAGCATTAGTACCTGAAACTCTATTGGGGCGGCATCACCACTCTCATTCGGATTCACATCGGGTTCTGCGAGCAAAGTCAGCCCTACGGTCGAGGGTTGATCTGCATGACTACCCACTTGTATATCCGGATTCATCACAACATCGGTTATTTTGCCGAGCGTAGTACAACCGGCCAGTAAAAATAGCCACAGTACAAACCATAATGTCCGCATCATCAGAACTGTTCCTGCTGTTCACGCACAGCTCGGTCATAGGCTTGGTCATAAACTTGATGAAATAATTTATCGAACCCTTGCTGGCGCACCGAGGTCAATTCACGGTAATAGTGTTGATACATCGTCCATGCCCAGCCCTCTTCATGTTCCATTGATAAGCTAGTACGGCGATAGTGAGTAAAACGCCCTAACAACGCTTGCGGAGAAAATGCCTGCAAAATATTGTCTAGCGCAGCCGCTATAGCCTGTTGATTAGCAATATGGTGTATCCGTACATTACGTAGCACTTCATTGACCGCAGCAGGCGCAGACAGATGTACAGGGCTTTTACCATCAGCAAACAACAACGCCAATGTCGCCTCATAATCTAGCCCCAAACGCAGAGGATTATCCTCAATCGGGCGAAGGTGCTTATCTGCCAAGGCCGCCTGTTCAACCTGCAAAGTGAGCAGCCCCTCAACCATTGCACGTAACGTTTTGCCGATCTCTTCGAGCATCTCATGCGCTTGCTGGCTGTCTTTAGTCTGTAGCCGCTGACCTAATCCGTGCATAAGCGGTATGAGTGCCACATGAGCAACATCATCCTCTTCAGTTGATAGGGCATACGGGTGATCAATGCTCGGCATATCAATGAATTCCTGATCCATGGTGTCCTCAATAGCTGAAAAAAGGGGTGCAGAGCTAGCAGGTATTAACACCGAGTGTTCCGTTTCCGGCTGTTTGAGTAAGGTGGCCAACG
>CAMTGL010000144.1 GCA_947071955.1 uncultured Plesiomonas sp. | reverse complement strand
CATCATGAAAGCGGAAAACCGGTAGTAATCCTGCGGGGGCAGTAGCAGGGTAAACACGGGCGGGGTAAAGTAGTCACTAATATCACGACAACTTTTGTGAGAACCCGCCATGTTGCGTTTGATGAGCCTACCCAATCCGCGCCTTGCGCAAGCCTATATCGATTATATGGCGACCCGACAGGTTACCGTCAGTATGCAGCCGGAGGCCAACGGCTATGTACTCTATTTGCATGATGAACAGCATACCGAGCTTGCCCAGCAAGCATTGGCTGATTTTTTAGAGCAACCCGATGCGGCCAAATATCAAGATGCCAGCTGGCAGCGGGCAGATACCACCACCGCCAAACAGTTTCAATATGGCCATTTCTCCTATTTACAGGCACTCAAAGTAGGCGCAGGCCCGTTTACGCTGGCAATTATGGCAGTCTGTGTTCTGGTCTACGTATTAAGCCTATTTATCGGCGAAACCGCGCTATTTAGCTGGCTGGGTTTTCCGCAAAATGCCGAACAGAGTTGGCAACTGTGGCGGCTGTTTACTCACGCCTTTTTGCATTTTTCGATTTTACACATCAGCTTTAACCTGCTCTGGTGGTGGGATCTGGGCGGGCCATTAGAGAAAAAACTCGGTTCACCCAAACTCATCCAGTTGTTTTTATTCTCGGCACTGTTTTCCGGAATTGGACAAGCATGGGTGAGCGGTATTTATTTTGGCGGGTTATCCGGCGTGGTGTATGCGTTGGTGGGATATTTACTGATCTGTGGCGAGCGAGCGCCCGAGCGTGGAGTGGCAATCCCCCGACCATTAGCAGGCTTTATGCTCGTCTGGCTGGTGTTTGGTTGGTTTGATTTGTTTGGTTTATCGATAGCCAATACCGCACATCTGATTGGCCTTATCACCGGTGCGCTGCTGGCACTGTGGGATACGCGCCATACGCCATCGGCCACACACCGCTAGTCTGTTATACCGATAATGTACACGCAGGCGCACCAATATTTATGATGCATGATTTGTGATACATGCTAAATGCAGCCATGCTGCGTGCGCCTGTGTGTATGTGGGTTAAACCTTAGCGGTTCTCCCCTTTAACTCCGGTAACGTTTTAACCGAGGTTATGCTTCAACCTCAATCGCCCCTTTGAGCTTTTTCAGCGCATTTTTTTCTAACTGGCGGATACGCTCGGCTGAAACCTGATAGTGATCAGCCAGCTCTTGCAAGGTCGCTTTCGGTTCATCAAGCCAGCGAGCACGTACAATGTGCTGGCTGCGCTCATCAAGCATATTCATGGCATCTGACAGCTGATCTGCAGCATGAGATTCCCAGTTATCCTCTTCAATGCCGTTAGCAAAATCAGATGATTTATCTTCTAAAAACAGCACCGGAGCTTGCGGTGTTTCGCGCGCTTCATCTTCCGGCCCTAAATCAAACGCCATATCCTGCGCCGACATGCGAGATTCCATTTCACGGACATCTTCCGCACTGACACCCAGCTCTTTGGCTACCATATCCACTTCATCAAGGTTGAACCAACCCAACCGCTGTTTAGTTTTGCGCAAATTAAAGAACAACTTACGCTGAGCTTTGGTGGTAGCCACTTTCACGATCCGCCAGTTACGCAGCACGTATTCGTGAATTTCCGCTTTGATCCAGTGCACGGCAAACGAAACCAAGCGCACACCCACTTCCGGATTAAAACGGCGCACCGCTTTCATCAGACCAATGTTACCCTCTTGGATCAAATCGGCCTGCGGTAAACCGTATCCGGCATAATTACGCGCAACATGAATCACAAAGCGCAGATGTGACAAAATCAGCCGCTTAGCTGCATGAATATCACCCTGATAATGCAACCGCTCGGCCAGCTCTTTCTCTTCCTCTGCCGTTAGCATCGGGAAAGCATTAGCATTACGGATATAACTTTCCAGACTGCCTTGCGGCACTAAAAAAGTCATAGATTGCATATCTTGTTGCGTCATTAAATCCTCACGTTTTGGTCGTATATCGAAAAAACAGGAGTAACAAAACTGTGGCTAATCTAGCCCAATTTCCCTCAGGGGAAAAGGGCGAATATTAACCAATTGTATCAGGTATGTCTGGGTGATACCGCACAAAATCAGGTAAAGAGTACGATATCAATACGATACCACTTTATTGACTATCATCGCGTGCAATAGTTCAGTGACAAGCGCACACACAAATGCACACCATGTCTTAATGTATATCGGGTTTATGGGGCATTGATATTTTATTTATATGAAATAAAAAGAGTCACTATCGCAGAAAATAACGATTTATCTGATCTGTGTACTCAATCAGCGGAAATCATCGTTAACTTAATCTATATACAGGGAATATAAACCAAACAGATTGGCGAAATAATGCCAGAGAGGAAAACAGAGCCAGTCATCATGAATAATAAAGCGTGTATCGCTACCACCGCGCACTCTCATTATATCCCTCAGACACTCTGCATCTGCTCCATTAATACAATGGAACAGATGCAAATAATATCATAAAGCAGAGCGTGTAATTAAATAGATCTTAGGGCAAATTAATGGGGCAAAAAATCACGCAGATGGCGCGCCGTTGCCAGCCATGCAGCACTCCAGCCAATCATAGTGGAAACAATCAGCATAATTAGCACCTCATCCATCCCAAACCCATGCAGGGTAAATTGTGTGCCAAACACCTGCATTACCGAATTAACCTGAATTTGCAATCGCCATGCAATAACGGCATTCAGCAGCCATGCCAGCAGGCCACCTGACAGCCCCAGCAGCGCACCGCCATACAAAAACGGGCGCAGGATAAAGCCATCTGTTGCACCAATCAGCTTCATCACCTCAATGCTGTCACGGCGGTTAAAGATATTCAGCCGCACGCTGTTACCGATAATAAGGAATACCGCACACAGCATCAGGGTTGCCAGAATCAGTGCAGCCTGTGCCACCAGTTCGGTCAAGGCGGTCAGTCGGTCGAGCCACGTGTTATCCAGTTTGGCCTCACTGACCCCTTTTTCCGCAGCCAGTACATCGCGCAAACCGGCCAGTGCTGTACCGTGTGAGAACTCCCCTTGCGGGCGAACAATGATCACTGCCGGCAGCGGGTTATCGTTTAGCATATCAAGTGCATCACTAAACCCTGACCATTGGCGGAATTCGTTTAAGCTGTCACTCCGCGACAGGTAGGTCAACTTACTGGCACCGGGAATAGCGCGAATTGAGTCGGCCAACGCCTGTGCCTGCGGGTCAGTCAGCGATTTTTGCAAGTACACGGTGATTTCCGGCTCTGGATACCACTGGTCAGCCGCTAATGAGGCGTTCTTCCAGCCGAGATAGCACACTCCGGGTAAGGTCAGCGCGATAGCGATGACGATCACGGTCAGCAATGTGGCAACCGGTTGTAGCAAAATATCTTGCAGGCAGTTGTGCCATGCATGCCGCCACTGCTCGCGTAATCCGCCGCGTGCACGGGTCGCACGCATTTTCTCCGGACGGCTCTTTTTACTTGCGCCTTTAGCCACGGTCAGACTCCTTTCTGTGTGCACTAATCCGCCCCTGCTCAAGGGTTAGCACCGGATATGACTTGCTGGCGATCAGTTGAGTATCGTGTGTGGCCATCAATACGGTGACACCCACACGGTTAAACTCTTCAAACAAGCGTAAAATGCTGCCCGACAGCGCATCATCAAGATTACCGGTTGGTTCATCGGCCAGCAGCAGTGCCGGCTTGTTTACCACCGCACGGGCAATGCCTACCCGCTGCTGCTCGCCACCAGAAAGCTGAACGGGCAGACAGCGCGCTTTGTCCAGCAGCCCGACTTTATCCAGTGCCGCGCTGACGCGGCGCTTAATATCATCGGCAGTGTTGCCGGTGATCACCAGCGGCAACGCCACGTTTTCGTACACGGTGCGATCCATCAATAAGCGGTGATCTTGAAAGATCATCCCGATATGGCGACGCAAAAACGGCACTTCACGGGTTTTCAACCGTGATATGTCGTGCCCGTCAAACCAGATCTGGCCATCACTTGGCCGCTCAATCCCGCAGATCAGCTTTAATAACGTACTTTTCCCCGCCCCTGAGTGGCCGGTTAGAAAGGCCATTTCGCCGGCATGCAGGTGAAAAGAGACCCCCTGCAATGCCTGACGGCCGCCCAGATAGGCTTTGCTGACCTGCTGGAAACGGATCATTTTTTACTCCTCACGGGCAAAAAGTGCCTCAATAAAGTCTTTGGCGTGGAACGGGCGCAAATCATCAATGCCCTCTCCAACACCGATATAACGAATCGGAATGCTAAACTGATCAGCGATGGCAAAGATCACGCCGCCTTTGGCTGTACCGTCGAGTTTAGTCAGTGTAATACCGGTTAACCCGACCGCTTCTTGAAACAGTTTGGCCTGACTGATGGCGTTCTGGCCGGTACCGGCATCGAGTGTCAGCATAATTTCGTGCGGGGCATTTTCATCAATCTTTTTCATGACCCGTACGATTTTTTTCAGCTCTTCCATCAGGTGGCTCTTGTTTTGCAAACGCCCTGCGGTGTCGGCAATCAGTACGTCCACTTTGCGGGCTTTGGCAGCCTGAATAGCGTCATAAATCACCGAGGCAGAATCTGCACCGGTATGCTGGGCAATCACTGGGATCTTGTTGCGCTGACCCCAAACCTGTAGCTGCTCTACGGCGGCAGCACGGAAGGTATCACCGGCAGCGAGCATCACGCTTTTGCCTTCAGCTTGGAACTGGCGAGCCAGTTTACCGATGGTGGTGGTTTTACCCACACCGTTCACACCAACCATCAAAATGACATACGGGCTTTGGCCCTCAACATTGAGCGGCGCTTCAACCGGTGCGAGGATCTCGGCCATCTCCTCTTTCAGAAGACCGTACAGCGCCTCTGCATCACGTAGCTGTTTACGGCTGGCATGCTGGGTCAGCTTATCGATGATTTTACTGGTGGTGTTAACCCCCACATCGGCAATCAGCAGTTGCTCTTCCAGCTCTTCAAACAGCTCATCATCAATTTTTTTGCCACGAAATAGGCTGAAAAATCCGGTACCGATATTCTGTTTGGTTTTCAGAAGGCTGCGTTTTAAGCGAGCAAAGAAGCCCTCTTTTGTCGGGCGATCTTGTACTTCCGGCTGAATGTCATCGTCATTAAGATGTTCTTCATCTGCAGTTTCAGCGATAACAGAATCAGCAGTATCAATAACTTCGGCAACCTCTGCGCTCTCTTCGACCACAGTCTGCGGCTGTGGTTCAGAAGCAGATTCAGAAGCCAGCTCAGAGACAGGTTCTGGCTCTTTTTCCGGCTCGAGTTCCA
>CAMTGL010000143.1 GCA_947071955.1 uncultured Plesiomonas sp. | reverse complement strand
GCCCAGTCCAGTCACAACAACTCGACGCTTAGACACGGTTGTCCTCCAAGGAGGGAAAATAACACTTAGGACAAAAAAAACTTAGGCGGTCGAGTGACCGCCTAACTATCTAAACTTAAAGCATGTTCGCTTACTGCTGGTTAGCGTTGATAAAATCAATAGCTGCCTGAACAGTAGTGATTTTCTCTGCTTCTTCGTCTGGAATTTCAGTATCAAATTCTTCTTCCAGAGCCATTACCAGCTCAACGGTGTCAAGAGAATCAGCGCCCAGGTCTTCAACAAATGAAGCTTCTGACTTCACTTCGTCTTCTTTAACGCCCAGTTGCTCGATGATGATTTTCTTAACGCGTTCTTCGATAGTGCTCATACTCTTTATTTTCCTATCAAACTCGCTCAATAGCGCGATGGTTTCCCTAGTGTATTCAATGGCGCAAAAGTTGCAACCGATACCACTCTGGTCAAACCACGATTTTACGGGATTCACCCAGAATTTCACGGTATTAAGTCAAAAAACTCGCAACTATTTTACACCATATACATGCCACCGTTGACATGAATTGTTTCACCGGTGATATAAGCCGCACCTTCTGAGGCTAAAAACGCCACAACAGATGCAATTTCTTTTGCTTCACCCAAACGCCCAGCAGGCACTTGGGATAAAATACCAGCACGTTGATCATCGTTCAATGCACGTGTCATATCGGTTTCAATAAAACCGGGTGCCACAGCATTCACGGTGATACCACGTGAACCGACTTCACGAGCCAATGACTTGGTGAAGCCCACTAAGCCCGCTTTTGCAGCAGCATAGTTTGTTTGACCGGCATTGCCCATTGTACCCACAACAGAACCAATGCTGATAATGCGGCCACAACGTTTTTTCATCATAGCACGCAGCACGGCTTTAGACAGACGGAATACAGATGTCAGGTTAGTATCCATGATATCTTGCCATTCGTCATCTTTCATCCGCATTAACAAATTATCACGGGTAATGCCGGCATTATTCACTAAAATGTCGACTTCACCAAATTCTGCACGGATAACTTCAAGAACATGCTCAATAGATGTTACGTCTGTCACATTAAGCATCAAGCCTTTACCGTTCACACCAAGGTATGCACTGATAGCTTCTGCACCTGACTCGCTAGTTGCGGTACCAATAACCTTCGCACCTTGTGCCACGAATGATTCTGCAATTGCACGGCCAATACCGCGGCTAGCGCCAGTCACAAGCGCAACTTTTCCATTCAAACTCATGTTATCCCTCTTATTTTGCTGCTGCCGCATCAATAGCGGAGGTCACTGATGCAGTGTCATTAATCGCAGTGGCTGTCATGCTATCGACAATACGCTTAGTTAATCCGGTTAATACTTTGCCTGGGCCAACTTCTAGCAGATGGGTAATACCCTGCTCTGCCATCGCCTCTACCGTTTCACTCCAGCGTACTGGGCTATACAACTGGCGAACCAATGCATGGCGAATAGCCTCTGCATTTTGCTCTGCTGCAACATCCACATTATTCAAAACAGGCAATGCCGGCGAGTGAAACGGAATATTTTCAAGTGCAACAGCTAATTTGTCTGCCGCAGGTTTCATCAGCGCACAGTGTGATGGCACGCTAACAGGCAGAGGCAGTGCACGTTTTGCACCTGCCGCTTTACAGGCTGCACCGGCACGCTCAACGGCCTCTTTATTACCGGCGATGACCACTTGTCCAGGTGAGTTAAAGTTCACTGGCGCAACAATTTGATCGTGAGCTGATTCAGCACAGGCTTGCGCAATCGCGGCATTATCCAACCCGATAATGGCAGCCATTGCACCGGTTCCTTCAGGAACAGCCTCTTGCATTAGCTGACCGCGCAGTTCCACTAAACGTACGGCATCTTTAAAGTCGATGACACCTGCACACACTAATGCAGAGTACTCACCCAAGCTATGGCCGGCCAGTAAACGTGGTGATGCACCTTCAAGTGCATGCCAAACACGCCAGATAGCCACTGATGCTGTCAGCAGTGCCGGCTGTGTTTTCCATGTTTTATTCAGCTCTTCAGCGGGGCCTTGCTGTACCAATGCCCACAGGTCATAACCTAAAACATCTGATGCTTCAGAAAATGTTTGTTCAACAATGGGATACTGCTGTGCTAAGTCAGCCAGCATACCAACAGATTGAGAACCCTGACCGGGAAACACCATCGCAAATGTTGTCATTTATCTTTCCTGATATAATTTGACTGTTTTTCTGCTACGTTTACTTTCTGGGTACTGTACCGCGCACATATGGCCGTTAGAAACGAACCAGTGCCGATCCCCAGGTAAAACCGCCACCAAAGGCTTCAAGCAAGATAAGTTGCCCACGCTGAATTCGACCATCACGCACCGCTTCATCAAGCGCCGTTGGTACGGAAGCTGACGAGGTATTCTTCTGACGATCAAGTTTGATCAAGACTTTTTCTAGTCCCATACCCAACTTGCGGGCAGTCGCGTTAATAATGCGTAGATTCGCCTGATGTGGAACAAGCCAGTCAAGTTGATCTTTACTGATATTGTTAGCAGATAGTGTCTCTTCTACCAAATTAGCCAGTTCGGTAACCGCCACTTTAAAGACATCATTACCTTTCATGGTTAAGTAGCAGCTATCGCTCAACTCAGGTTGACCACGCTCGCCATAAGGCAGTGCTAAAAGCTCACCATAACGGCCATCAGCATGCAGATGGGTAGATAAAATACCCGCCTCTTCCGAAGCGCCCAATACCACAGCGCCCGCTGCATCACCAAACAAAATCACTGTACCGCGATCTTGTGGATCAAGTGTACGGGAAAGCAGATCAGAGCCGATAACCAGTGCATGTTTCACTGCACCATTACGCACATATTGATCAGCAACACTCAGTGCATAGGTAAAACCCGCACAGGCGGCAGCCAAATCAAATGCAGCGGCATCTTTAATACCGAGTAATGCTTGAACCTGACACGCAGCACTTGGAAATGCATGCGTTGCCGATGCGGTAGCAACAATGATTAACCCGATATCATCTTTATCGATACCGGCCATATCAAGGGCATTACACGCCGCTTCACTCGCCATCGTAGCAACGGTTTCATTTTCTGCCGCAATGCGGCGTTCACGGATGCCGGTTCGGCTGACAATCCACTCATCGGTCGTTTCTACCATCTGCTCTAAATCAGCATTACTGCGAACCTGAGCAGGCAGATAACTGCCCGTTCCTAAAATTCTTGTATACATGAACGATTAGTCACTCTTGAGTAATACAGCGTCGAGACGTGCAGCAATGCGCGCCGGAACTTGCCGGTGCACCTCCTGCGTCGCCTGCTCAATGGCACAAACCAGCGCCTGTTGATTGGCCCCACCGTGGCTTTTCACGACAATACCGCGTAATCCTAACAGACTTGCGCCATTATACTGGTCGGGGTTCAACTCCCCCATGCGTGAAAAGGCCTTTTTTAGTAACCAACGCCCCAAAAATCGCAACACGCTGTGAGTTTGTGTTTTGCTGCGCAGTTGTGACAAAAACAGGTGGGCCACCCCTTCCATGGTTTTTAGTGTTACGTTTCCAACAAAACCATCACAGACAACAACATCTGCTTTTCCGGTTAAAATATGGTTGCCTTCAATATAGCCTTGATAACAAATATCCGGGCACTGTTTTAAATACTCTGCAGCCTGACGAATGGTATCGTTACCTTTCACCTCTTCTTCGCCAATATTTAACAGTGCCACTTGTGGAGATGTTACCGCATATAACTCTTCTGCAAGCACAGCGCCCATCACAGCAAATTGAAACAGCATGCTTGCCGAAGAGTCTACATTAGCCCCTAAATCGAGCAGTAAGGTTTTCCCTCGTTGCGTATTGGGCAGCGCAGCAACCAGCGCTGGGCGTTCAATACCGGCTAGAGGTTTCAAAATCATCTTTGCCAGCCCCATCAGAGCACCGGTATTCCCCGCACTGACGCATGCAAAGGCGTGTCCATCCCGCACTAGCTCTAATGCTTTACGCATTGAGGTATCACGGCTACGGCGGATTGCAACAGAAGGTCGCATCTCATTTGAGATAGTGTGCTGGGTATGGATAATTTCAAGGCGAGAAAGCAGATCTGCGGGGGCAGATTTTAGATATGGGGAGATAGTTTGCTGATCGCCTACTAGCAGCAAATGCAATTGAGAATTGGATGTCAAGCTCTGCAAGGCGGCAGGAATGGTGACACGGGGACCGAAGTCCCCGCCCATGACATCTAACGCAATGGTTAGACGAGTCAAAGTAACGCCTAATTACTTAGCAATTACCTTGCGGCCACGGTAAAAACCGTCAGCTGTTACATGGTGACGCAGGTGGGTTTCACCAGAAACCTTGTCTACGGACACAGCTGCAGTAGTCAGTGCATCATGAGCACGACGAGTACCACGCTTTGCACGAGATTTTTTGTTCTGTTGTACGGCCATTGACCTTACTCCTCGAGGATTACTTTTGCTTTAAACTAGCTAGTACGGCGAATGGATTTGGTTTGTCAGCCTCGGGAGGCAACTCACCAAAAACCATGTCCGCTGTGGACACTTCACAGTGTTCGGGTTCATGCACCGGAACCTGCGGCAAGGCAAGAATGATCTCGTCTTCGATAATCCCTAATAGGTCTATCTCACCGAACTCATTAAACTCGACTGGCTCGTAGATTTCCGGCAATGCTTCAGCCTGCTCGTCATTGGCGATTGGACTGTAGCAAAACGTTACGTGAACAGTTTTGTCATACGTCTTATTGCAGCGCTGGCATGTTAAACGGACAGACACTTCAGCCTGACCTTTTACCACTGTCAACTTCTGCTCATCTATCTCAAAAGATAGCGTGACGTTGGCATCACTGAGCACGCCATCCGTTGCTTCGGTAGTCCGAGCTAAAACACTTACAGGGTAAACACCCTCATAATCAAGACGTTTTAGCGCCGTTTTTACCGGATCAACCGATAAGGGCAATTTAACCTTTTGCATAGGATTTACCTTTTGCATTGGGCGCGCATATTAACTTTGTAATGACTCGGAGTCAAAGAAAAAGCGTGCTTTCTCATTCACTCGCCATAAATTGCGCACAAGTCTAAAATAGCCAGCACATTTTATCTACTGACAGAGTGAAGAATGCAACTAAATTTGATCCTTGCATCAACATCCCCTTTTCGTAAACAGCTGCTCGAAAAACTCGGTCTGCCGTTTCAATGTGCTAACCCTGATATTGATGAAACTGCACAAGCAGGTGAGTCAGCAGAGCAACTCGTTACCCGTTTAGCCCATGCAAAAGCCACTGTATTAGCACAGCAGTACCCACATCACCTGATTATTGGCTCTGATCAGGTCTGCGTATTAAATGACCAGATTACCGGTAAACCACTGACTGCCGAGCGAGCTCATGAGCAGCTCCGTGCTGCTAGTGGCCAGCCTGTAACATTTTATACCG
>CAMTGL010000142.1 GCA_947071955.1 uncultured Plesiomonas sp. | reverse complement strand
ATTTATAAGTACTTTCTGTTTTACTTTTTGTTTTAATTCAAAATAAATCATTGTAAGTAAATTGACGGAATTCAAGTTGGGAAATACTCTTCGCTTCTAATTTACAACTTAACCAATCTATGAGTTGTATCAAGGATATAACGGTATTGTGTTAATCGATAAAAACACAATCTGTATTTTATTATTTAAATCAGAAGTTTGTCTTTAAAGTTTAAATGTCACGAATAAAGAACAATGGTGTGAGATAAAATGACTGTGCAATATTATGATCGTATGAGTAGAGTGCTTCACTGGGTAATGGCAGCTATTATTATTTATGCAACTTTTGCTGGGTATGCAATGCATTTAGTAGTGCATTCAAAACCACATGTATTCAGTTTTCTTTCTACTCTGAATATATCACTGGCGACAGTGGGTACTGTATTGTTTTTGATTCGATGGATTTGGAGTTTTTTCCGTGTATCTCCTGATCTAAAAATAGACAATATTCCTAAGAATCAGATAAATATTGCAAAAATGGCACATTCTGTAATCTATTTTGCTATGTTTATGGTGTTTTTTTCCGGTTTTCTTATGATCAAAGAGAACTATCTGTTTTTTTGGGTGATAGAAGTACCTAACCCTATCAGCTCTGTGCCGATTAATGATTTCTTTTTTACGGTACACCGTATTGCCTGCATCTTTTTAGCACTGATGGTATTGTTGCATGTTGCCGCGGTAGTAAAACATCACATGGTATTACGCAATAATGTTCTTCTTCGTATGCTAGGGCCACGATTTACATTACGCTAATAAAAACGATATTATATATTGAAAATCCTCTTTTATACTCTATGGTGTCTTATTCACAACGGAGATGAAAGGGGATTTTTGTTTTTAGTTGACTATATTTATGCTGAGTTTGTATTTTTTCCTTTTCGTACCTTTTTCTTTTCGTACCGATAGCCATGATCGGGTGTGACCACTGATTTATATACAGATACACAGGTGATCTATCTGTAGTGTTCAATTAAATCTTGATACCTATTCGTTTCGTTGCCTGTATTTAGCATCTCTTCACAGCGCCTTTCCTTATACAAGGCATAATAGACTGCACACTTGCACTGCTTGATACGATCCAGCTAGAAAACTACAGAGTGTACGTTTAATAAACTGCTTTACGCCGGCAAATTGTGACTATATTGTTAAATAACAATAAGTAATCACGGCAAGATTGCCGCGGCCATAACAACAACCTTGTTGGGGGAAGCATGAGCATACTAAAACAGCAACCACTAGAGATGCTCTATTACTGGGAAGCACATCGCCCCGATGAAACTTATCTGCGCCAGCCAGTAAATCGACAGTTTCACTGCTACTCATGGCGGGAAGTCGGGCGGCAAGCCCGAGTGATGGCCAGTGCCCTGCGTGGGCTAGGCCTTACCGCAGGGGATCGTGTTGCTCTGCTATCAAAAAATTGTGCGGAGTGGTTTATTGCTGATTTAGCGATGATGATGGGCGGCTTTGTGAGTGTGCCGATTTACCCGACAGCCAACACAGAAACTATCCGCTACGTACTCGAGCACTCTGAAAGTAAAGCCATTTTTATCGGCAAACTTGATCACCCAGAGCAGATTGAAGCAGCGCTCTCTGCTGATTTGATTCGGATTTCATTCCCATATCCGACTGTAACATGTCAATATCAGTGGCAAATGCTACTTAATGACTTTCTGCCGCTAGAAGAAAACCCAGTTCCTGAAGGCGGAAGCCTGATGTCTTTGGTATATACCTCGGGCAGTACTGGCCGCCCGAAAGCGGTTATGCACAGCCACGAACGTTTTGGCTGGGCGGCAAAATCGGTGGCGAAAACCGTCCAACTTAGCCCGAATGATCGCGGCTTCTCCTATCTACCGTTATCACACATTACCGAACGGGTTTATATTCTGGGCGCAAGTTTATACGGCGGGTGCAGTATTACCTTCCCTGAATCATTAGATACTTTTGTGGATGACATTAAAGCCACCGCCCCGACGATTTTTATTTCAGTGCCGCGCTTGTGGGGCGCGTTTCGTCAGCGAATTACCGAGAAAATGCCTGAGGAAAAATTGGCGCGTTTACTGGCAATTCCTATTGTCAGTTCGGTAGTGAAATACGTTATCCAGCGTAAGCTTGGATTACACCGTGCCCGAGTGCTGGGTTGTGGCTCAGCACCCGTCGCGCCGGCATTGTTGCACTGGTATCAGCGTTTGGGGCTGAATATTACCGAAGCGTGGGGAATGACAGAGAATCTGGCGTATGGGTCGATTAACTATCCTTTCAAGGTCGATAAAATTGGTTCTATTGGGCATGCGGCAAAAGGGGTTGAAATCATGCTCTCAGAAGAGGGCGAAATTCTCACGCGCAGCGAAGGGGTTATGCTTGGGTATTATCTTGATGACATCTCTACCGCACTCAGTTTGAAAGAAGGGTGGCTGTATACCGGTGATCTGGGCGAGATTGATGCTGACGGGTTTGTGAAAATTACTGGGCGTTTGAAAGATATTTTTAAAACGGAAAAAGGGAAATATGTTTCTCCTGTATTGCTGGAAGGCAAGCTGATTACGCTTGAGATCATAGAACAGCTCTGTGTGATCGGCAGTGGTCTGCCGCAACCTGTTGCACTGGTTCAGCTTTCGGTTAACGCACTGACGTTGCCGCAAGAGATGCTGACGCATGCATTGATA
The DNA here is from genome assembly GCA_947071955.1 of uncultured Plesiomonas sp. Classification (GTDB taxonomy): domain Bacteria; phylum Pseudomonadota; class Gammaproteobacteria; order Enterobacterales; family CAMTGL01; genus Plesiomonas. The sequence goes on along the minus strand of CAMTGL010000142.1, from coordinate 2,773 downwards.
GAGCATCTTGAAAGTGTTAACAGTCAGCTTGAGCCGCACGAGAAGCTCAGTGGTATCGCGGTGATCTCAACGCCATGGAGTATTGAAAGCGGTGATGTGACCCCGACTCTGAAACTGCGCCGTCATGTGATAGAGCAGCGCTATAATGAGCGAGTTACCGGCTGGGAAAAGGGTGAGAAAGTGCGTTGGTTGTAGGTTTGGTCACGGTTCACTGATTGCGGGGTTGACGCTGTTACCCAAAGCTAACACCATGATGATAATAATATTTCGCAGTGTGAAATACATTTTTGGAGTGGTGCAAAATGGCGGTAGGGCATAATCCTGGGCATATCGATCAGATTAAGCAGATAAATGCCGGCGCCGTGTATCGCCTGATTGATCAGTTAGGCCCTATTTCGCGTATTGAGTTGTCAAAACAGGCTGGTTTAGCGCCGGCCAGTATCACGAAAATTACCCGTGAACTGCTTGATGTTCACTTGATTCGCGAAAATGAATGCCAAGAGTTTGGTAGCCGTGGTCGTCCTGCAGTTGGGCTGGTACTCGATACCGAAGGCTGGCATTTTCTCTCAATGCGTTTGGGGCGCGGCTATCTTACACTGGCACTGCACGAGCTCAATGGTCGTGCGCTGATTGAAGAGCGTTTAGATGTCATTGAGCGCGAGCAAGTTGCCCTGCTCAAACGTTTAGTCAGTGAAATTGATCTCTTTTTTACCCGTCATCAAGATAAGCTTGAGCGGTTAACCGGTATTGCCGTTACGCTGCCGGGCGTGATTGATGCCGCGCGCGGTATTGTTCACCATATGCCATATTATCATGTGAAAGATATGCCGTTGGCGGCTGAGTTAGCGGCTAAAACCGGTTTGCGGGTTTTTTTACGGCATGATGTGTGTGCATGGACGATGGCCGAATCGTTGTTCGGACATGCGCAGGGCTGTGATAACGTGGTTTTACTGAGCATTAACCATGGTGTGGGCGTGGGTGTCATGATTGATGGAAAACTGATCCACGGTCAGTTTCGTAATCTGATTGAAGCGGGGCATCTGATTGTTAACCCAGATGGCGAGCTATGTGAATGTGGGCATCGCGGCTGTTTAGAAACCGAGATCAGCGTACAAGCCTTGCTGCGTAAAGCGCAACAGCAATTGGATGCGGGCACACCCAGTCAGTTACAGCATGTTCCTCTGACTGTCACAGCACTCTGTCAGGCTGCCGTCGCGGGAGATCCTCTGGCACTCACCTTGTTAAACGAGGCCGCACACCATATCGGGCAGCTACTCTCTACGTTAGTGAATTTGTTTCATCCTGAAAAAATTCTGTTTGGTTCACCGCTGCGTCAGGCACAGTCAGTACTTTTCCCTGAAATTGAAGCGACAATCAAACGCCTCTCTTATTTCCCGTATACCGAAAATCTGGAACTAGAACTTACCGAGTTTTATAACGAAGGCACAATGGCGGGGGCGGGGTTAGTGAAAGAGGCGCTATACAGTGGTTCTTTGCTAACGCAACTGTTAGAAGGTTAATCCAACCAGTACAGAGCACCTGTTAAGGGTGTTCACAGATGCTCTGTTAGCCGATTTTTATGTGTATTTATGTGCAAAGGTATAAAGGTATCATGTGCAGAGGCATCGCTGCTGAACAGGGCTGTTCAATCAGAGCTATGCGACTCTCACTATGCGAACGGTGTTATGTAAACCTGTCTATGCAACCAGTACGGAATCGATATCGGGATGGGGAATAATGGTGGTATCGATATCAAACACATGCCGAATATTGTCGTGGGTTAGGATCTGTTTTGGTATACCGTCAGCGTACAGCGTGCCGTTATTAAGCAGCAAGATCCGGTCGGCATAGCGGGCAGCAAGGTTTAAATCATGCAAAATAACCAGCACTGCATCACCTGCCATGGCCCGATCTTTTGCTGTTTGTAGTGTGTGGTGCTGGTGGCAGAGATCGAGCGCCGAGGTAGGCTCATCAAGCATCAATAACTGCGGTTCTGCCGGTAATAGGCCGGATTGCTCTACTTCCCTAAACTGTTTTGTATTCTGTTTTTTTTCACCGAGTTGTGCCAGTACCCTTGCAAAATGTACCCGCTGTTTTTCACCGCCAGAGAGCTCTGTATACAGGCGTTTTGCTAGATGCTGAGCCCCGACAACCGCAAGACATTCGTACGCAATGCGCTGATTTTCAGCGTGTGATGATGCGTGCGGCAATCGCCCTAACATCACCACTTCGTGCACCAAAAAAGCAAATGATAGCGATGAGCTTTGCGGTAAAATGGCCATTTTTCGGGCCAGCGCGCTGGCATTCCAAGTATGCTGCGGCTGATTAAACAGCGTGATTTCGCCCTGAAAGGGGATTTCGGTACTGATGCATTTGAGCAGCGTAGACTTTCCTGAGCCGTTTGGCCCGAGCAATATAGTCAGCTCTCCGGCAAAGAGGGTCAGTGAGAGATCCGTTAATATTTGTCGCTGCCCGCGCTGTACACGTAACCGATTGATCTGTAATACACTCATCCCAGACTCCTTTTTTGCTGGATCAGCAGCCAGATAAAGAACGGTGCGCCCAGCAATGCAGTGATGATCCCCACAGGGATCTCCGCAGGGGCAGCCAGTTGGCGAGCAAGCAAGTCTGCCACCAGCAGTAAAATAGCACCACCGAGTGCACTCACGGGTAGCAAATTACGGTAATCCGGCCCGCACAGCATGCGTACCATATGCGGTACGATTAAACCGATAAAACCAATCATGCCTGATACCGATACCGCCACACCGAT
>CAMTGL010000141.1 GCA_947071955.1 uncultured Plesiomonas sp. | reverse complement strand
CTGCCGGGCGCATTGCTTGGGACAGCGCTATCTGCATAGCTGACTGCCACCCCCATATGCCCCGAATTATCTGCATCCGTATCATCTACACTGCCAATAACACCGGCAGGTTCACGGGCAGTGTCAAACACCGAGCCTGAAGGTAAATCTGTCTCAGCCGGATGCGCGTATTCAGCATCGACAGTCACTCTTGCGGCTGATGGTTCAAAAGCCGCAGGCTGAGAGTTCACCGAGGGCACGACCGGTGCCAAAGGGCGTTGCGCCATCTCCTGACGCGGCGTAGCAGGTGCTGGCCGACGTGGAACATGGCTCGGAATAGTATTCGCCCGTGCCGCAGGTGTTGCGGTCAAAACAGGCATTTGCGGCTCACTGGCCGCGGCCATCGCGCCAAAAGGTTCAACCTTATTGCGCTGCGTGGCAACCTGTGCAGGATGAAACGCCAGAGCCCGTAAAAATGTCATTTCAACACCGCTGCGACGATCCGGAGCAAGGAGCAACTCTTTACGCCCCATCAGCAATGTCTGGTAATACAGCTGTACATCCTGCGGGGCGAGCGTGCGGGCAAGCGTATGCAAACGCACCGCATGCGGGTCGGTATCATCAATAGTACCTGGCAACATCTGAGCCATTGCAATTCGGTGCAAAATCGCGCTGGTTTCCACCAGCAGCGCTTCCCAATCCGTGCCCCGCTCTGCAGCCTGCTGCAATTGCAACATAACCTGCTGTCCATCAGCCTGCTGCAGTGCTTCAATCAGTGCCAGCGGCTGATCGGCATCCAGTGAGCCGAGCATCTGGCTGACACCTTCAATCGTCACCTGACCGCTGCTCATGGCGATGGCCTGATCTGCCAAACTCAGCGCATCACGCATACTGCCTTCGGCGGCACGCGCCAGTTGTGAAAGCGCGCGCAGCTCAAACGGGATAGCTTCAGCTTTCAGAACATGCTCAAGTTGGCCACGAATTTGATCGACATCTAGCGCTTTCAGGTGGAACTGCAAACAACGCGACAAAATAGTGACCGGCAACTTTTGTGGATCAGTGGTTGCCAGCAAAAACTTTACATACGGAGGCGGCTCTTCAAGCGTTTTTAGCAGCGCGTTAAAGCTGTGGCGCGATAACATGTGCACTTCATCGATCAGATAGACTTTAAAGCGCCCACGTACCGGCGTGTATTGCACATTATCGAGCAGTTCACGGGTATCTTCGATCTTGGTGCGCGATGCAGCATCAATCTCTAGCAGATCAACAAAACGGCCTTCATCAATCTCACGGCAAGTGTCACATACACCACAAGGGGTGGCGGTAACCCCGGTTTCACAGTTTAACCCTTTGGCAAACAGGCGGGCGATGGTGGTTTTACCCACTCCGCGCGTACCAGAAAACAGATAGGCATGGTGCAAACGCCCAAGCGATAAACCATTCGCTAAGGCTGTCAGTACGTGCTCCTGACCCACAACAGCATTAAAAGTGTGGGGACGCCACTTACGGGCTAAAACCTGATAACTCATCGGAACCGGAATACAGGGAAACAGACGTAAATAGTAGCACAACCACTGCGGCGATTACAGATTTCAGCCATAAACTGGCAGTGCAGTGCGGTGTAGTGTGGTGTAGTGCGGAAAATGAGGCTGCTAATGTGCCAACAAGAAAAAGAAAAGCACAATACAGAAAAGAGAACGGGCCAGCAGGCCGACCCGTATCAGAATGGGGTATTCAACAAATGACTCAGCACACTCATAACATAAATGGCAGGTTATGCGTCACCGGCGATTAATGTCCGGCAAAATCAACCAGATTGAAGGTGTTAATGCCCATGCTCTCCAAACGCTGCTGACCGCCCAAATCAGGCAGGTTGATAATAAACGCAGCATCCGTCACTTCACCGCCCAGACGACGGATCAGCTTAGCCGTTGCTTCAATTGTGCCACCGGTCGCCAGAAGATCATCAATAACCAGCACTTTATCACCTGGAACAATAGCATCAATGTGCATTTCCAGTGTGTCAGTGCCGTATTCCAGCGCATAGCTTTCCGCAATCACTTCACGCGGCAGTTTGCCGGGCTTACGTACAGGAACAAAACCCACACCCAGAGCCAGTGCGACTGGCGTACCAAATAAAAAGCCACGTGCTTCGGTGCCCACGACTTTGGTGAAGCCATGATCACGGTAACGCTCAACAATCAAACGAATACTGGCTGCAAATGCTTCCGGTACTTCCAGCAAACTGGTCACGTCACGGAACAAAATGCCCTGTTTTGGGTAATCTACAATCGTTTTAATGCTCTCTTTAACCAGTTGGCGCGCTTGTTCGGTCATAATTTAGTGTCGTCCGCAGTACAGAGGGATCTGGCAATACTATCTACAAGGCAGAGCAAAATCTCTTTTTTGTGCTCGCATCTTCTGTGCTTACATCCCTATACAACAAAAAAGAGAATCAGACTTACCCTGCCAATTGCGCAGAGGGAAAATCTCAAAAGTGCAGAATTTAGTCAAAGCTGACGTGAAATGCAACGCCTTAAATTAAATCTTAAACCCGATGCTCATATCTTACGCAGAGCAGCTAAGCTTTTATCACATCAATGCTCTTTTATGATGATTTAACCCCATAAAAACAAACAACTCATTCAAAATATAAACATTATTAACCTTCTCATCTTACTGTTTTGTAACATGATTTTGCAATGGGTTGTGATTTACCTCACAGACGTGTAAACGAGAGTGTCTAAAAAAAATTACGCATCTTGCAAAACACAATAATTCATACAGAGGTTAACGTGTCGATCACTGAATCACTCAAACAACCCAAATCGTTTTATCTCATATTTTCGGTCGAATTGTGGGAGCGTTTCGGTTTTTACGGGCTACAGGGCATTCTTGCTGTTTACTTAGTTCAAGAGTTAAAGCTGACTGAAACCCACTCATTTGCACTGTTTTCCTCTTTTATCGCTCTGGTTTACGGTCTGGTTGCTGTTGGTGGCTGGTTGGGGGATAAGATCCTCGGCACAAAACGCCTGATTATTCTGGGTGCAATCACTCTGATGGTCGGTTACGCCATGATTGCCTTCTCAACAACCCACATTACGTGGATTTACCTTGGCATGGGAACTATTGCGGTCGGTAACGGGCTATTTAAAGCCAACCCCTCTTCGCTGCTTTCCAAATGCTATGATAAGGATGATCCTCGGCTTGATGGCGCATTTACGCTGTATTATATGTCCATCAATATCGGTTCATTTATCTCTATGCTGGCTACGCCGTATCTGGCCAACCGTTATGGCTGGAATGTTGCGTTTTCGCTCAGTGTGATAGGCCTATTAATCACCATTATTAACTTTTTAATGATGAAAGGCTGGGTGAAAGAGTATGGTTCAAAACCCGATTTTAAACCGGTTGATCGCCGTAACCTGTTGCTAGTGATCATTGGTACTGTTGTCGCTTCATTGCTATCAAGCTGGGTTTTGGAACATATTCTGATTGCTCATATTGCGCTGGCGCTGGTCTCTATCGGTATTGTGTTTATTTTTATCCGTGAGACTTTTGCGCTGAAAAACACTGCCCGCCGTAAAATGATTGTGGCTTTTGTACTGATGCTCGAAGCGGTAATCTTCTTTGTGTTGTACAGCCAGATGCCGTTATCGCTCAATTTCTTTGCCATTCACAACACGGTACACAGCCTGTTTGGTATTAATGTTGAACCTGAGCAATTCCAATCACTTAACCCGTTTTGGATTATGGTTGCCAGCCCTGTTTTGGCAATTATTTATCACCGTATGGGTGATAAACTGCCGATGCCGCATAAATTTGCCATCGGCATGGTGCTCTGCTCTGGTGCATTTTTGATTTTGTATCTCAGCACCCGCTATGCCAACGCAGCAGGGTTAGTTTCAGCTAACTGGCTGATTTTAAGTTATTTCCTGCAAAGTGTGGGCGAGCTGCTAATTTCAGGGTTAGGCCTTGCCATGGTTGCTCAGCTTGTACCACAGCGTTTGATGGGTTTTATCATGGGTGCATGGTTCTTAACGTCTGCCGGCGCATCTGTTATTGCCGGTTATGTGGCCAGTTTAACGGCAACACCGGGTGATGTGAAAAACCCGCTGGTTTCGCTCGATATTTATGGTCATGTTTTTTTGCAAATTGGTATCGCTACTGCTGTTATTGCGGTACTGATGATTGCCACTGCACCACTGCTGCACCGCATGACACAAGAGCATTCAGCATAATTTAAGCAAACAGCAACAGGCTACAACAACCAAAATAACTAAAAAGAGACGCGACCTTTACAGTCAGCGTCTCTTTTTTTATGCTTTTATTTTAATATTGGTTATATCTGTTTGTGTTTATGCAAATCAACTGATTGATTATTTGATCGATTATAAACAGGGTTATAGGCTAACCAAATTATACACTCGCGGGAATGCGCCAAAACAGGCACAAAATAACCCCGCACAGCAGTACGAGAGCCACTTTTACCGCAATCAGCGGTACAAACACTATTGATACGGTAAAGCTGCACAGAATAAAACACACTGCCCGTAATTTTGCGGCTTTCGGAATGGTTTTATTGTACTGCCACTGTTGCAGCAAAGAGGCAAACGGAGAGCGGTACATTAACCAATCGTGGTAACGCGGGGATGATCGGGCAAAACAGGCCAGTGCCAGCAGTAAAAAAGGGGTGGTCGGCAACAAGGGTAATACCACGCCAATAGCACCCAGTATCACTGCCAGACAACCACTGACCTGATAAAACCAACGCATAATCCCCTGCCTGTTTTTTACGCCTAGCACCGTTTTATCCACGCTTAGGGGTGTAATGCTAACACCTTTAACCAGCCAAACCATACCGGTAATAAAGGAATACAAAACACCAGTAAAAACAACAAGACATACCCGATATTGAAGGGATCTTTAAAACCGCTTTCCATGCTGGCTCCTGTGCTGATGATCAATGAAATATGGCGCTAAAATCACGCCTGTTTTACCGGCTCATTCTAGCGCCAAAAATCAAAACACAACAACCGACAAACAGTGAGGATATTACCGAAAAGCAGCATTCAGCAGGCAATAAAAAACCGGTGCAAGCACCGGTTTTTTTACATACTGGGTATAACTTCAGATTAGAAGTATACGCGGAAGCCCAGACCGATACGGTCATCGTTCTTTATGTCAGAAGACTTAACTTTTACGCTATTAGCATATTTGTAGTCATCATGCGCATATTCCAAGAAAGTCACTACATTCTTGGTATAAGCGTAATCCACACCAACTACGTACAGATCGTGACGATCCCAGTTTTTAAAGTCGGTGTAATCACGGCCATAGTAGCCCGCATAAACTTTAGATTGCTCGATTACTTGGTATTTCACACCTACACCCAGCAGATTAACTTTAGAGTTGTTGCCATTGTTAACCTTAGCATCGTTCCAATCCAGCTTCGCCTGACCGTAATCCAGTGCGATAGCAAAATCGTTGATTTCGTACTGAGTAC
>CAMTGL010000140.1 GCA_947071955.1 uncultured Plesiomonas sp. | reverse complement strand
GCCATTGCTACAGCCTTTCGCAGCGCACCGGTCAATACGGTGCTGGGCCCACTGCACTGGATTGCTAAAGGGGATCTGGACGGGGTTGAGTTTGGGGTGTTTGAGTGGCACGCCGATGGATCTTCGAGTGTGAAATAAGTTCTCGGGCGGCAAATATCCTGCCGCCCGCTCTCCCCTATTGCTGGGCCGAATCAAACAAGACAATTTCAGCATAAAAATAGATATCAGCCGGTGACTCACACACCGGGCACCTGCGCACAGCACAGCACAGCACAGCGCAGAGCACATCAAAAGACAGTGACCATTTTGGGGATGAGAAGGAATCTTGTATGCCCGAGCACTTTTTCTACTTTCTGCAACAGTTGCTCAACGGACTGACCATCGGCAGCACCTACGCGCTGATCGCCATCGGCTATACCATGGTGTACGGCATCATCGGCATGATCAACTTCGCCCACGGCGAGGTCTACATGATCGGCAGCTATGTCGCATTTTTAGCCATCGGCCTTTTGATGATGCTGGGTATCGATTCGAGCGTACTGCTCATTGGCGGCGCATTTTTGGTGGCGATTGTGATCACCAGTGCCTATGGCTGGAGCATCGAACGGGTAGCTTACCGTCCGATTCGCAGCTCAAAGCGGCTGATTGCCCTGATCTCTGCCATCGGGATGTCGATTTTTTTGCAGAACTATGTGCGGCTGGCACAAGGCTCACGCGATCTGGCCATTCCCCATCTGGCTGAGGGGGGCTGGCGTTTTGGGCCGGCGGGTGAAACGTCCATCAGCTATATGCAGGTGACTATCTGGGTTGTGACTTTTGTTGCCATGCTGGTGCTAACACTGTTTATCCGCCACTCACGAATGGGCCGCGCCTGCCGCGCTTGCGCAGAAGACATCAAAATGGCCAATCTGCTGGGTATTGATACCCATCAGGTGATCTCACTGACGTTTGTCATTGGCGCAGCAATGGCAGCCGTAGCTGGGGTATTGCTGGGCACTTACTACGGCGTAGTTAACCCGTATGTCGGCTTCATCGCCGGTCTGAAAGCCTTTACTGCTGCGGTACTCGGCGGCATTGGCAGTATTCCTGGTGCCATGCTGGGGGGGCTGTTGCTTGGTGTTGTGGAGGCGCTGACCGCCGGTTATATCAGCTCTGAGTACAAAGACATTATGTCATTTGCGCTGCTGATTGGCGTGCTGCTGTTTATGCCAACGGGGATCTTAGGCCGACCTGAGGTGGAAAAAGTATGAATAAGCAGAGCTTCACCCATGCGCTATTTTGTGCCGGCATGTTAATCGTACTGACCTTTATGTTGATGGGGTTACGCCTGACCTCGGAAGGATCACAACTGGTTGTCAGCGGCGCGTCTGACGGGCATCTGACGCTGATTTTTGGTGGCGCACTGCTGCTGTTTATTGTGCAATTACTGCGCCCTGCGCTCACCCGTGCTGTGCTTGGCATTGCAGCGCGCCTGCCAGCAAGCGGCACATCGTCGTCATCCGCACGGTTGGCCTTGCCGCAACAGATGCAGACCCCCCCTGCTCGTCGGGCAATGGTCACACTGGCTGTGGTTGCCGCGCTGCTGTTTCCGTTCATCGCCTCACGTGGGGCGGTCGATATTGCCACCTTAACCCTGATTTATGTGATGCTTGGGCTGGGGCTGAATGTGGTAGTCGGGCTGGCAGGGCTGCTGGATCTGGGCTATGTCGGGTTTTATGCCGTGGGTGCATACACCTACGCCCTGCTCAACAGCTATTTGGGTTTCAGTTTTTGGCAAGCGCTACCGCTGGCGGGCATGATGGCCGGTCTGTTTGGTTTTCTGCTCGGCTTTCCGGTACTGCGCCTACGCGGTGACTATTTAGCCATTGTTACCTTAGGTTTTGGCGAAATTATCCGCATTTTGCTGCTCAATCAGACCAACTTAACCGGTGGGCCAAACGGCATCAGCCAGATCCCCAAACCCACTCTGTTTGGTCTTGAGTTCAACCGTACCGTAAAGGAGGGGGGCTGGGATACATTCCACCACTTTTTTGGCCTGCCCTACAGCGGCGATAACAAAGTGATTTTCCTGTATCTGATGGCACTGGCTCTGGTTTTTATCACCCTACTGGTAATCTACCGCCTACTGCGGATGCCGCTCGGCCGAGCGTGGGAAGCGTTGCGTGAAGATGAAATTGCCTGCCGTTCACTGGGCCTCAACCCCACTATCATCAAACTCACCGCCTTTACCATTGGCGCAACCTTTGCCGGATTTGCCGGCAGCTTTTTCGCCGCACGGCAGGGCTTTATCAGCCCTGAATCGTTCACCTTTATTGAGTCGGCCATTATTCTGGCGATTGTGGTGCTTGGCGGGATGGGATCACAAGTCGGCATTATTTTGGCCGCTATCGTGATGACGGTTCTGCCAGAACTGGCACGTGAATTTAATGAGTACCGGATGCTGCTGTTCGGGTTGATGATGGTATTGATGATGCTGTGGCGGCCACAAGGCCTGCTGCCGATGCAGCGCCCACACCTGACACTGAAAACGTCGGCAGATAAACAGAAATCCAAGCAGCCCCCTCACAGCGCGCCTTCAACGGCAGCAACGGAGTTGGGGCAATGAATCAACACACACTCAATCAGGCAGCAACAGCACCTACGGAGGCCACCATGTCAGCACTACTACAAGTCAGCAATCTGACGATGCGTTTTGGCGGCTTGCTGGCCGTCAATAAGGTGGCATTAGAGGTCAATACCGGTGAAATTATCTCGGTGATTGGTCCGAACGGTGCGGGGAAAACCACGGTATTCAACTGCCTGACCGGATTTTATCGCCCAAGTGGTGGGCAAATTTTATTTCAGGGAAAACCGACCCAGCATCTGGCCGGCCATCAGATTGCTCGGCTGGGCATTGTCCGGACTTTCCAACATGTGCGGCTGTTTAAAGAGATGACGGCGGTCGAAAATCTGCTGGTTGCCCAGCACCGTCATCTCAATACCAATCTGTTCTCTGGTTTGCTGAAAACCGCTCATTTTCGTCAGGCCGAAGCACAGGCGTTAGAGCTGGCAGCCTACTGGCTAGAAAAAATTGGCTTGTCAGCGCATGCCAACCGTACCGCTGGAAATCTGGCTTACGGGCAGCAACGTCTGCTGGAAATTGCCCGTTGCATGGTGACACAACCGAAAATTTTGATGCTCGATGAACCGGCGGCCGGTCTTAATCCGAAAGAGACCGAGGCACTCAACAACCTCATTATGGACTTACGCGCTCATTACGGCGTCTCAATACTGCTGATTGAGCACGATATGAAGCTAGTCATGGGCATCTCTGATCGCATTTACGTGGTCAATCAGGGCACACCCCTGGCCAGTGGAACACCGGAGCAAATTCGCCAACATCCAGATGTTATTCGTGCCTATTTAGGTGAAGCATGAGCGCATTGGCTCAATACGTTTGCTGTAGGCAACCGTCAAAATAAGAATCAAAACAGGGAGGTTGTATGCTTGAGCTGCACAATGTTTGTGCCCACTACGGCAAGATTCAGGCGCTGCACAATATCAATATGCAGATTGGTCAGGGTGAAATTGTCAGCTTAATTGGTGCCAATGGTGCGGGAAAAACCACGTTATTGGGGGCGATTTGTGGTGATCCACAAGCCAGCAGCGGGCAGATTATTCTCAACGGGCACGATATTACCCGCCTGCCAACGGCACAAATTATGCGTAAAGAGGTCGCCATTGTACCGGAAGGCCGACGCGTTTTTTCACGCCTGACGGTGGAAGAGAACCTTGCGATGGGCGGATTTTTCACCGAGAAGGCCCAATACCAGCGGATCATGGCGCATGTCTACGACCTGTTTCCGCGCCTGTCAGAGCGAAAAACTCAGCGTGCGGGAACGATGTCGGGTGGAGAGCAGCAGATGCTGGCCATTGGCCGCGCACTGATGTCGCGCCCCCGCCTGCTATTTTTAGATGAGCCATCACTCGGCCTTGCTCCGATCATCATCCAGCAAATTTTTAGCATTATTGCCCAGCTGCGTGATGAAGGAATGACCATTTTTCTGGTGGAACAAAACGCACATCAAGCGCTTAAGCTGTCAGATCGCGGTTATGTTCTGGAAAATGGTCATCTCGTGCTCACCGGTAGCGGAGCTGAATTGCTGGCAAATCCGGCAGTGTGCGAGGCCTATCTAGGCGCTTAGCGCGGCTCTTGATCGCCGCTTACCGCGATATCGGTGTCAGAACGGTGACGATTTAAGTGGGCAAAGGTGTACTCTTTGTAGCTTAAAAACAGCATCAATGCACAGGGCAGGATCAACGCTAAAAACTGATCCTGCTCAAAACTGTAAACAGCAACTGCAACGCCCACAATAAAACTAACGACTGACCAGAACAGGCTAATTAGCAATTTTCGCTCTTCTGCCCGAACGATAGTAGGTTGTGCATCACGGTCGGCAATATATTCGGTCAACCGAATGGTAAACTGAATCAGATTGCCGGTTGCGGTGGCCGTACCAATACGGTTACGCAGTAACAGGCGCGAAATCGCAGCATGAATACCCATGGCAACGACCCCGCACAGCGCAGTCATCCCCAATAAAAATTCATTAAGTATGCCTGAGGTATCAAGGCGACTGCCAAATGCCATACACAACAGCAACAGCACACTTTCAGCCACATACCAGCGCGCTTTATAGAAAATACTGTGACGGCTGTTGCGGGTAAAACTGTACGCTACCAGCGCCATCGCAAACACAAAACAGGCCACGCTGAGCAGCGCAAATGTCAAAGTGATTGGCGCAGACGATCCGGCCACAATCAGGTTTTGAATGATGCTGGACATAAACAGACCGCCCAACCCCAGAAAACCGATTGTATCAATAAAACCGCCAACCCATGACAGCATCACAGGTTCTAACAAAAAGGGCTCTTTATGGGGGAAATCCATAGAAGTACCTCAATACTCCACATCATCCCGCAGTCTACAAACCGCAGTGATGTTATCTACAATATGGGAAGGAAAACAGGCAACCGATAGCATAAAACCGCGCGCACCCACTATCGCAGCAGCCCAGCACGACATCAAACAACAGCGTATATTCAGGCTATCCGCTCGGATAACCCTAAACAGTGACTACAGTACCGTTTTTCATATGTGCAGGGGTTAAAACTTGTAATCAAACATGAGAGTCCGCACTGTTTGTCGGGTCTGTTTTTATCCCTTATCCAGTACAATAGCCCTCTTTCCCGCGATCAGGTGTTTAACTCATGGAACAGTTTCAATTTATCTCGGTCAGTGATGCCAAGACCAAGCTCGATCACGGCAAGGCCGTGCTGGTTGATATCCGTGATCCACAAAGTTTTCAGGCTGGCCATATCAGCAATGCTTTTCATCTGACTAATCAGTCACTGGTGGAGTTTATGCAGCAAACTGATTTTTCCACGCCGGTTATTGTCATCTGCTATCACGGCAACAGCAGTCAGGGTGCAGCCCAGTACTTGATTAATCAGGGGTTCGATGAAGTGTATAGCCTTAATGGTGGCTTTGAGGCATGGCAACGTGCGTACCCCGCTGTTGAACCATCATGAAAGC
>CAMTGL010000139.1 GCA_947071955.1 uncultured Plesiomonas sp. | reverse complement strand
TGTATAAGTTACAGATATCACCCTTCGCACGCTCAACACTGCGTGTACCCTGATCGTTTTCAGGCTGCATGTCCAAAATGGTAAACAGGGTCTGGCAAGCAGCCATCCCGCGCTGGAACTGCGCATTCACGTTCGTCAGTGATTTAAGTGGGCGCAGCATGGCCATCATCGAAGAGAACACCACGGTAATAGTACCGGCACTCAATGTGGCCATAACATCTGGCATTGAGGCGACATAGAGCACCATACACAAGGCGCTTGAGGCAATAATCTGCACCAGCGGGTCTGAAATTGAGGTAGCAGTGACCATTTTCATCGATTGCTGGCGCATGCGGTTACTGACTTCGTCAAAACGCTCACCCTCTACCGCTTGGCCACCAAAACTCAGTACCACTTTGTGGCCTTTTAGCATCTGCTCAGCCGAGGCGGTAACATGCCCCATGGTATTTTGCATATCTTTACTGAGTTTACGAAAACGGCGTGATACCACCCGAATCGCCATCGCCACAATCGGCCCAACAACCACTAGGATCACTGAAAGCTGCCAGCTGTTGTAAAACATCATTCCCAACAAGCCGATGATATACGCACCTTCACGCACCACCGTAATCAATGCACCCGATGATGAGGAGGCAACTTGCTCAGAGTCATAGGTAATACGCGAGAGCAATGTTCCGGTTGATTGCTTATCAAAAAATGAGACCGGCATATGCATCATGTGCTTAAACAACCGCTGGCGCATGTGCATAACCACTTTGCCCGATACCCACGACAGGCCATAATTCGAGACAAAACTGGTCATTCCGCGCAGCAGCATCAAGCCAAACAGCGCAAAAGGCATAATTTTAAGGAAACTGGTATCGGCATTGCCAAAGCCATCATCCAACAACGGTTTGAGTAGCGATATCATCGCCGTATCAGTACCGGCGTTAATAATCAGCGCAATGGCCGCCACAATCAAACCTAAACGGAAAGGTTTAATCATCGGCCAGAGGCGGCGAAATGTTTGCCACGTTGTTAGGTCTTTATCATTCAGCATGTATTTAGCCTACTTATTACAATTAACGCTATTCTACTCTGTTTGCACGGAGTCAGCCAAATTGAACATGTTTATCCAGCGCGGAGATGCCCACTTCATTGTCTTAACGCACAGTAATATGCGTCATTATCGGGCAGTTTGTTTGTCTTTTGAGCGTTTATTTGCAAAAGAGCCAAACTGCTGGTGATACCATGTGGGTGATATATCCTGCCGATAGCGTTTTATCTGGTATTTTTTATTATAGAAAAAAACAGTGATTTGTCCGGATTCGATGGTATCGAGCACACTGATCTGCTGCTGGCGATAACGGGCAATAATATTCGCGCGGGGATGGTGCCACTGATTAAAACGCCCAGCAGATACCAGTGCATAATCTGGATTCACGGCCTGTAAAAATGTAGAGGTTGATGATGTCTGGCTGCCGTGGTGCGGAATGGTCATTATATCGGCCTGTAAATTATCCCCCAAATTCAGTAACGCCTGCTCTCCTGCTTTTTCAATATCACCGGTCAGTAACAGGCGAAAGGTACCGTCAGTGACTAAAAGTGTACAAGAGTCTGCATTACCCGCTTTTTCCACCTGAGTGAGTGGCCAAACGGCTTCTATGCCGAGCTGCTGCCATGTCCAGCGGTTACCTCTGTGGCAACTACCACTGCGAATAAGCGGCACGGCCGAGGTTTGAGACAGATGCTGGCTTGCATCCTCCAAATGATGTTTATTGCTTTTGCTGTTTGGTTCGACAGCATAAATTGTGCCTGAACTGCGCACCCAAGCGCGTGGGAAAGCACGCAGCAGATCGTCCAGCCCACCGGCATGATCATTATCTTGGTGTGAAAGAATAACACCATCAAGTACCCACCCTTGCCAATGTAAAAAGGGCAATATCTGGCTTTTTGCCATACTGCTGCCCTGCCAACTGCTGCCAGTATCATACACAATGGCATGCCCGTTACGGCTGAGCACTACCGCCAACCCTTGGCCGATATCCAGCATATCAACCCGCCAGCGCGGTGAGGGTATAAATAGCGGTGCTGCGATCACACCCAGCAACATTAGGCTAAACACGGGCATTGTCCGGTACAGATGTAAACGCCATAAAAAGAGTACGATAAAGAGGATAATACTGAGTGTAATACTCCACTGCGGGAGCCAGTGCCATTGAGTAGCAAGCGGTGTGACGACTTGCCACAACAGCGTAATCGTATCATCAGCCAGCGCCCAGAAAACCGAGGCCAGATCAGGAAAGCCTGCCAGCAGCAGAGCGGCCAAAATCAGCGGAACGGTGACAAACGTGACCAGCGGAATGGCAATCAGGTTAGCCAAAAAACTGTGCAAAGGGATACCATGAAACATGGCTAACTGTACCGGAGCAAGCAGCAGTGTTAGCCCGATTTGAACATGTACCCATTCGGCTGGAATTCGTAACCAGATACGGCGGCGCAATACCACAGGTAACGGGAAAAAATGCCCCAAGATCATCAGCACCGTTACCGCCAGACAAGAGAGCCAGAAACTGTCTGATAACACGGTCAGAGGGTCTAACAGCAACAGCATCGCCATAACACAGAGCAGCAGTGTGACAGGCCGCAATTGCCACTGGCCATAACGGGCAAGCATTACGAGCAACATAGCCAGTAATGTACGTTCGGCGGGCAGTGCCCAACCAGCAATCCACACATAAACAACGGCTGCCAACCCCATTGCTAACAGAGGAATAGCCGGTTTAATACGCTGTGCGGGCAATAGATACTGCGCCACACGCATCAGCATAAAGCCGCACAAACCGGCAAACATCACGTGCAAACCAGAGATTGCCATTAAATGGGCAATACCGCTGTACTGAAATATCTGCCAGCGAGTATCACTGATCAAAGCCCGTTCACCAAATGCTAACGCCACCAGCACATCAGCATTGGGCAACCTCTGCATCTGTTTTATTGAGTGCGTCATTAAACGCTGGCGTAACGAAGGCTCACCGGCTAATTGATGACCAATTTTAATGATGCCGGTAGCCTGTATATGGTTTGAGATCATCCAGCGTTGGGCATCAAATCCCCCCTGATTGACTTGCGCTGACACCGGGTATAATTTTGCCGTAAATTGCCACTGTTCACCGGCCAGCAAAGGCGGTGCATTTTTCCACGATAAGCGGGCTAAAAACGTCTGATGTTTGCCTTCTATTGAGGTTACTCGTGCCACTATGTGTTTATTATCTATACCAAACAGTTCAGGGCTTTCTATTTGCGCAGTTATGCTAATATAGCCGCCATCATATTTTATCTGTGTAATATCACTCTGAAATTGACGCGCCGTTGTGGTTGCTACTATAAAGGATACCCCTACAATTAGTAGGTTAAAGAGCAGTGGGGTTCGTCCCAGTAACAATAAAAGAAGAACGGGAAATATCCCTACCAACGCGAGCCAAGAGGGTAATGCAGTGAGCCAAATTAACGGTACAATACCGACAATGATTGCCAATGCGGCACTGTCTACAATTAAAAATCGTTTCAACGGTGTATGACCATGTTAAAGCAGCTGATTCAAAAGTATCTCCCCTCGCAGGAGTCTATTCGTGCTCATAAGAGCCTGAGTATTCTCAGCCGTTGGTTACACCATGCCAACTTGTGGAATTTAAATCGTCGATCTGCTTCCGGCGCTTTTGCTGTCGGTTTGTTTGTTGCATTCATTCCTTTGCCATGCCAGATGTTATTGGCGGCCTGTGGTGCTATTTTATTGCGGGTTAATTTGCCGTTGTCGGTAGCATTAGTCTGGCTGACAAACCCGATCACCATGCCACCTATTTTTTATTGCGCATATAAAGTTGGCGCATGGGTCTTAGGCACACCACATTATGAGGGAAAGCTGCATTTCTCAATGGAGTGGGTGATGACACAGTTTGATACGCTGTTTATCCCGTTTTTACTCGGCAGCTTTATCTGCGGCATTATTGCGGCATTCATTGGCTATTTCTCTATCCGAGGGATCTGGCGTTATACGGTTACCCGTAACTGGAAAAAGCGTCGTCTTGCCATACGAAATATTGCGCCATAGTCTTTCAGGTTTATCACCGCACGGAAATCTGCCCAACATATTTTATTGTAGGAAGCGTGCCGGTTGCAGAAAAAACAAAACGTTAGCTGCCCTCTCCTTCACGCAACAAAAAGGGCACTCAGTGAGTGCCCGTTATCTCTATCTAGCCCGCTGAACATGGCGTGATGTTATACGCTGTTCTTGCCGTTTATATGTAACGCTTATGTGTAGTTTCTATTGTAGAGTGTCTACCAGAGCCAAGCGTAAGTATAATGGTTTCCAATAACGATACTGTCTACTTTTCGTTATACAGGCTGCACACCGACAGTTACTTCATGCCGTTTGATGTTCTGTTATCGATAGCCTCGCGCCAACCGCCCAGCCAATGTGATCGTGCATCAAGAGTTTGATATGGACAAAGCTCTTTCGAACGCCCTTCTAATCCAGCAAAGTAACCACGTGAATGAGCACGTTCTAAACGATCCCGTTTTTGTCTCTTCATTCCGGTTTTCCTCGTGTTGGTACGGAAGCCTCGATGAGAGGTTATCCACCCCTCACCATTAAGAATCGGACAATAATGGGGCAAATTCAACGCGCAAAAATCAGGCCAATGTCATTTTTGTGATGCAATACTCAGGTTCATTACATACAAAAAGGCCATCATATCTTGCACCTTACAGTGTAAATATGATGGCCTTATGACAGTTTTGCGAAACAACCTACGCTATTTCAGTAGGTTATCCTTTACTAAACGTTGTTTTTTAGATTTTCCAACTCTTCCCAACGCTCAAATGTTGTTTCGAGCATTTGCTCTACTTCAGCCAATTCATTTAAAACAGGCGTTGTTTCTTCGTGTGATTTCAGGAAAAAGTCGGGGTTATTCATAATTGCTTGCAATTGAGCAATACGAACTTCGTGTTTCTCTAGCTGGGCAGGCAGTTCATCAAGTTCACGCTGCTGCTTGTAGCTCAGGCGTACACTGGCAGAACGGCGTGCAGGCTGGGCACTCTCTGCATCACTGCTATTTGCCGTTTTCGGTTCGGCAAACGCTGCTTTTACCGGTGCAGCTTTCTGCGTGGCGCGCGTGGCATGTGTCGCTTCCTGCTGCAAACGTGCATCATGGTAACCACCCACATACTCGGCAACATGACCATCACCTTCAAACATCCAGCAACTACCGACAGTATTGTCGACAAACTGACGATCATGGCTGACCAGCAGCAGTGTGCCCGGATAATCAGCTAAGATCTCTTCGAGCAGCTCAAGCGTTTCAATATCGAGATCGTTGGTTGGCTCATCGAGGATCAGCAGGTTGTTCGGCTTTAACAGCAATTTTGCCAATAACAGGCGATTACGCTCACCACCCGACAGCGCTTTTACCGGTGTCATCGCACGGCGTGGGTGGAACAGGAAATCTTGCAGATAGCCCAGAATATGGCGCGGTTTGCCGCCAAACATGACTTCTTGCTTCCCTTCCGCAACGTTATCCATCACGGTTTTCTCAGGGTCAAGCTCAGCACGGTACTGGTC